>NZ_JBZMXT010000087.1:0-8428 GCF_058506495.1 Methyloceanibacter sp.
TTTACGCCGAGCGTGTGCCGGTCGAACGGCGTATGGAGGCCACCGTGGCGCCGCTTGGGCGGCGGGGAGACGCCAACCGCGATATTCTGGTTCTGCTGCGTGATTTCACGGAAGGCGAGCGCATTAACCAGATGCGGACGGACTTTATCGCAAACGCCAGCCACGAGATGCGGACCCCACTGGCGTCTTTGCGCGGGTTCATCGAGACGCTACAGAGCGCGGCTAAGGAGGACGAAGCCGCGCGCGAACGTTTCTTGCCTATCATGGCCGAGCAGGCAGCGCGGATGACCCGCCTGATCGATGCTTTGTTATCCTTGAGCCGGCTCGAAATGAACGCTCACGTCCCACCGAGCGATCTGGTCGACCTGAATGACGTGTTGGGGCATGCCCGCGATACACTAGAGCCCATTGCGGCAAACAACGATGCGACCCTGGAAGTTGAGCGCTTCGCAGAGCCGGCCATTGTGCGCGGCGACCGCGATGAACTTCTCCAAGTCCTCCAAAACCTCGTTCAGAATGCACTGAAATACGGCCGGCCCGGCGGACACGTGCGCATCGAGGCCAGACACATCCGGTCGCTCAGTGCTCAGACAAGCAGCCGCTTCGCGATCTCGGTGATCGACAATGGCCCAGGCATTGCGGACGAGCACTTGCCGCGTTTGACGGAACGGTTCTACCGCGTCGATGTCGATTCCAGCCGCGAAAAGGGTGGAACCGGGTTGGGACTTGCCATCGTGAAGCACATTTTGAACAGGCATCGCGGCGAATTGGCGATCTCCTCGAAGCCCAAACAGGGTTCGACATTCACCGTCATGCTTAACGAGGCACAGCCCTCAGGTGGCCGTGCGACATTGTCCACAGCGTCCAAATCTTAAATGCGTTCTAAAACAGTGCGCTATGCTGTCACAATAGAGAATCATCAGCGTCATAAAAGAATATTCGAGGGCAATTAGCGTGCCCACGAGCTGGCGGCGTAGGGCACGCTGGCACCGGCGTTATTCCAAGCGCCCTTATCCAAGCCAAGGGAGTTATATGGTGAACAGGATTGCTATCGCAGCGTCGACGCTTGCCGTCGCCGCCTTTTGCACGGGTGGCCCCGCGTTGGCCCGTGACCAGGTTCAGGTCGCCGGGTCCTCGACGGTTCTGCCGTACGCGCAGATCGTTGCCGAGGATTTCGGCAAAACCTACTCCAAGTTCAAAGCGCCGGTCGTTGAGTCGGGTGGCTCGTCCGCAGGCCTCAAGCAGTTCTGCCGGGGTGTTGGTGCATCGACGATCGACATTGCGAATTCTTCTCGCGAGATTCGCGAGGGTGAGATCAAGTCGTGTGCCGATGCGGGCGTGAAGAACATCATCCCCGTACGTTTCGGTTACGACGGCATTGTGTTCGCGACGGACATCAACAAGGAAGACTGGGCTCTTGAGCCGAAGGACGTCTACCTCGCACTTGCCGCGGAAATCCCCGTTGACGGCAAGATGGTCGAGAATCCGCACAAGACCTGGAAGGATGTGAACGACAAGCTTCCGGATTGGAAGATTGTCGGTTACATCCCCGGCGAGAAGCATGGTACCCGCGAGGTTTTCGAGGAGAAAGTTCTCGTAACGGGCTGTGAAGCCGCCGGCGGCAAAAAGATCTACATGGATGGCGGCATGGATAAGAAGGCTGCCGGCAAAGCATGTTATCGGGTGCGCAAGGACGGCGGTGCGGTGGACATCGACGGCGATTACACTGAGACGTTGGCCCGTCTTCAGTCCAACCCGACGGGCGTTGGCGTGTTCGGTCTGTCCTTTTACGAGAACAATACCGACAAGCTGAAAGTCGCGACCATGAGCGGTATCGAGCCGTCCGTGGAAACGATCTCTTCAGGCGAATATCCTGTTTCGCGCCCGCTGTTCTTCTACGTGAAGAAGGACCACATCGGCGTGATCCCTGGCCTGAAGGAGTATGTTGAGTTCTTCACCAGCGACAAGATGATCGGCCCAGACGGCCCGCTTGCTGACTACGGCCTCGTGCCGCTCCCAGAGGAGGAGCTTCGGGCTCTTCAGCAAGAGATCAAGGACGGCAAGGTCCTCAGCATGTAATGCTGACGACTTCGTTCAGCTAGTTGCGTTGGGGGAGCGGCGTCGACAAGGCGCGGCTCCCCTGGCGGGCCCTGATAAGACTGGGCCAACGAAAAAGAGCATGACCGGCCGAGGGGGCTCGTCGGGTGTCCAGTTTCACAATACTTGCCATTCTGGTTGCGGCAGCGATTATCGCTTACTTCATTGGGCGGTTCCGCAGCATCCAGTCTTGCGGCGGCCAGCAGCGCGAGCTCCACTCGCGTCCCGCGTATCATGGCTACTACTTAGCAATTCTGACCGCCCTCCCGGCCATCATTGTGCTTGCGCTGTGGAGTGCGGCAGAACGGCCCGTCACTCAATATGTCGCTATGCAGGAACTGCCGGCCCAGGTTCTCGAAGGGACCGATGCGCAGCGGGCGCTCACCATGAGCGTGGTGGATACGATCGCTGAGGGATTGCCGAAACTCAGCCCTGAAGAGTCCGAAACACTCCGCAAAGCTCGCTTGGGGTTTGTCACAACGACCGATGGTCGTGACGTGCTGGCACGGCACGGGGTTGTCCTAGGGTCCGATCCCGATCGCGCCATTCTCGCTGCCGCTGACGAACTCGCTGCGGCGCGGGAAACCAGCAGGTTGGCGCTACCGCTTGTCTGTTTTGCTCTCGCGGCTATCGGTTTCGTATGGGGTTTCTCGCGCATCCGCCCCGAGTTGCGTGCGCGCAACATTGTCGAACGGGTTATCCGCGGTGGGCTGTTCACGGCCTCTACAGTGGCGGTGCTGACGACTGTTGGCATCGTGTTATCGGTGCTCTTTGAGACGATCCACTTCTTCCAATTCGTCGCGCCCTTCGATTTTCTCTTTGGGACGGTCTGGGATCCACGTTTCGCGACAGTAGGGCAGGCGGAAGGCCAGTTTGGGCTCCTGCCGTTGCTATGGGGCACTCTATTCATCAGCTTCGTCGCCCTTCTCGTTGCGGTGCCGGTCGGGCTCTTCGCCGCCATTTACATGTCCGAATATGCGGGTTCCAGAGTTCGGGCGATTGCCAAGCCCGTGCTTGAGATCCTCGCCGGCATTCCCACGATCGTCTACGGCTTCTTCGCCTTGTCGGTTTTCGGTCCGCTGCTTCGCGACCTCGGTTTCAATATTGGCCTGGAAATATCCGCCTCGAGCGTGCTGACCGCGGGCATCGTCATGGGCGTCATGATCATTCCGTTTGTGTCGTCGTTGTCCGACGACATCATCAATGCAGTACCCCAATCGCTTCGCGAAGGCTCATACGGTCTCGGTGCAACACAGTCCGAGACGATTAAACGGGTCATTCTTCCAGCGGCGCTCCCGGGGATTGTTGGCGCCGTCCTGCTCGCGGCATCGCGTGCCATCGGCGAGACAATGATTGTGGTGCTGGCCGCCGGTATCGCCGCCAACCTCACGCTCAACCCACTGGAACCTGTCACGACGATCACCGTCAAGATTGTCAGTCAGCTGACTGGTGACCTTGAGTTCAACAGCCCACAAACGCTGGTGGCCTTCGCTCTTGGTCTCACGCTGTTCATCATCACCTTGGCGCTGAATGTCTACGCGCTCTACATCGTGCGCAAATATCGGGAGCAGTATGAATAATGACCGATCAGACCGCCTCCCTAGCGTCCTTTACAGGCGAAGAAGCGCAAAAGAAGCTGCGCAAGCGGCATCGAGCTGAGCGTCGGTTCCGCATGTACGGCATCGCCGCCATCGTGTTCGCTGTTGCCTTCCTGCTGTTCCTCTTTGGATCGATCTTCAGCCAAGGCTGGTCCGCGTTCTTGCAGACGTCGATTCAGTTGCCGGTCACGTTTAGCCAAGAAGTCATCAATCCTTCTGGAAATCCAAATGACGAGGAAGAGCTCTTCCGTGCCAACTATGTGAAACTCGCGCGCGAGGCGCTCTATAGTGAGCTTGGCGTCGATCCCAAAGATCGTAAGACGCGCCGCGCCGTCAACGAGCTATTGTCCCGTGGCGTTGACGTGCAACTCCGCGATATGGTTCTCCGAGACCCCTCGATCATCGGCACGACGCAGGACGTCTGGCTTCTTGCCAGCGACAACGCCGATGCCTTGCTTAAAGGATCGATCGATCGCGAGACGCCGAGCGACCGCCGCCAAGTTAGCGACCAGCAAATAGCCTGGATCGACCAGCTGGTTGCCAATGGCGATATGAAGAAGCGGTTCAACACCGGCCTCTTCGTCAATGGTGCTTCGAGTAACCCCGAAACTGCCGGCCTTGGTGTGGCGCTGATCGGTTCGTTCTTTATGATGTTGACCGTCGTCCTCTTGGCTGTGCCGTTGGGCGTCTGCGCGGCGCTCTACCTGGAAGAGTTCGCACCCAAGGGTAAGATCGCCGACATGATCGAGGTGAACATCAACAACCTGGCCGCGGTGCCGTCGATTGTGTTCGGTCTTCTCGGTCTCGCAGTGTTCATCAACTTCTTCGGTCTGCCGCGTTCAGCGTCTCTCGTGGGCGGTCTCGTGCTGACACTCATGACACTACCAACGATCATTATCACGACGCGCGCAGCAATTCGTGCGGTCCCGCCCTCAATTCGCGAGGCGGCACTCGGTGTCGGCGCATCCAAGACACAGGTGATCGGCCACCACGTGCTGCCATTGTCCTTGCCTGGTATTCTCACAGGTACGATTATTGGGCTTGTGCAGGCCTTGGGTGAAACGGCGCCCCTGCTAATGATTGGCATGGTTGCCTTTGTGGTCGATTATCCATCCACACCGCTCGATCCCGCGACAGGCTTGCCTGTGCAGATCTATATGTGGGCGTCATCAGCTGAGCGCGGATTTGTTGAGCGTACAGCTGGCGCAACAATGGTGTTGTTGGCCTTTCTGATCGTTATGAACAGTTTGGCCGTTTATCTCCGCAACAGGTTTGAGCGCAAATGGTAGAAGGGACCGAAGCTATGGAGGCGAAGGTGGAAGAAAGACCTGAGACGAAGGTCGAAGCGCCGGCCGCGCCGAAGGCCGATCAGTCCTTATCTACCGAACTCGGCGAGCTGAAGTTTGATTGCACCGACGTCAATCTTTGGTATGGCGAAAAACAGGCACTTTTCGACGTCAATCTCCAGATCTTCGGCGAGTCTGTGACCTCGTTGATTGGGCCGTCAGGCTGCGGTAAGTCGACCTTCTTGCGCTGCCTCAATCGCATGAACGACGTGATCGAAATCTGCAAAATCAAGGGTGACATTCGCCTCGATGGCGACGACATCTATGATCCGGAAGTCGACCCGGTTCAACTCCGCGCGCGGGTCGGCATGGTTTTTCAGAAGCCCAATCCTTTTCCGAAGTCGATTTATGAGAATGTCGCCTATGCGCCCCGCCTGCATGGCATGTGCTCTTCGAAGGCCGAGATGGACGACGTTGTCGAGAAAAGCCTGATCAGGGCTGGCCTTTGGGAAGAAGTGAAGGATCGTCTGGACGCACCAGGCACGGGCCTTTCAGGTGGTCAGCAGCAGCGGCTTTGCATCGCACGCGCGATATCGGTTAACCCCGAAGTCTTGCTGATGGACGAACCCTGCTCCGCTCTCGATCCGATCGCCACGGCGACGATCGAGACCTTGATCGACGAACTCAAGGAGAACCTGTGCATCGTCATCGTGACGCACTCGATGCAGCAGGCGGCACGCGTATCTCAGCGTACGGCGTTCTTCCACCTCGGCAAGCTTGTCGAGGTCGACTCAACGTCAACGATTTTTACCAATCCGTCCGATCAGCGAACCCAAGACTATGTAACAGGCCGGTTCGGCTAGGATCGGCGCTCAGGAGCCCCCGCCATGGAACAGCAGAGCGAACACACCGTTCGGTCCTACGAAGAGGAACTTGCCCTCCTCAACAACAAGATCGCCAAAATGGGCGGACTTGCGGAGAAAGTCCTGGGGCAGTCGTTCGATGCGTTGGATCGGCGCGACCCTGATCTCGCCGCCAACACGATCGGCGAGGACGAAGAAATCGATCAGCTGCAACGTGAGATCGAGGAGCAGGCGGTTGTCATGATCGCCCGTCGCCAGCCAATGGCTTACGACCTACGCCAGATCATGGCGGCGTTGCGGATTTCGTCCGATCTTGAACGGATCGGTGATCTCGGCAAGAACATCGCGAAGCGTGCTGTCGCCGTGGTGACCGAACAGCAGCCTAAGCAGCTCATGATGGGGCTGAAACACATGGGCGAGCTGTCCTTAAACCAGTTGAAGGAAGTGCTCGACGCCTTCATAGAGCGCGACGCGGAGCGTGCTCTGAATGTCTGGTACAAGGACGAAGAAGTAGACGCGATGTACAACTCGCTGTTCCGCGAGCTCCTGACATACATGATGGAGGACCCGCGGAACATTGGTCTGTGCACGCATTTGCTTTTCGGCGCAAAGAATATTGAACGTGTCGGCGACCACGCGACCAATATCGCCGAGACAGTCTACTATCTTGTGCACGGTCGGCCCATCACGGACCAGCGTCCCAAAGGGGATACGACCAGTTCGACGGCGTATACGTCATTGCGTCGTACATCGTTCTAACTGACGGGTGGAGAGCATGACCGCGGGAGCGAAGGTGCTTGTTGTGGAAGATGAAGAGCCGCTGGCTCTTCTCCTACGCTACAACCTTGAAGCCGAGGGGTTCGCCGTCGACGTCGTTCATCGCGGCGATGAGGCCGAGGTGGCGATTTCGGAGAATTCACCGGACTTGATTGTCCTCGACTGGATGTTGCCGGGAATATCCGGCCTCGAGCTTTGTCGGCGTCTGCGTACGGGCAAGGAGTCGCGCTCGATACCGATTATCCTGCTGACCGCACGCAGCGAAGAGAATGACCGCATTCGCGGCCTGACCACGGGGGCTGACGACTATGTGGTTAAGCCCTTCTCTTTGCCTGAGTTGATGGCGCGGGTTCGCGCCATACTCCGCCGTACGAGCCCGGAACGGATCGCGTCCGTCCTGTCCGTGGGCGATATCGAGTTGGACCGCGAGTCCCATCGCGTTACCCGAAACGGACGTCAGGTCCATCTCGGTCCGACGGAGTTCCGGCTCTTGGAGTTCCTCATGCAAAGCCCTGGGCGTGTGTTTAGTCGGTCCCAACTGCTCGATGGCGTATGGGGACGGAACGTCTACGTGGACGAGCGCACTGTCGATGTGCATATCGGCCGTTTGCGGAAGGCCATGATGCGTGGCAGCGAACGAGATCCGGTTCGGACAGTGCGGGGCGCGGGCTACGCGTTTTCCGATAAGCTCGAAGAAACGGCTTAGCCTTACTGCGTCGCAAAGACCCATCTCGAAAGTTTAAGACAATTGGAAAAGGCGCCAGGTTTGCTGGCGCCTTTTCTCTTGTTTGGGTTGGGGGGAAGAGAAGCTCAGCCACTAGCTGAGCGCTTCTCCCGCCGCCGCGACTGAACCGGCTGAAACGCCATGCGAGAATGATAGTCGCAATAGGGCGAGGAGCCAGTTTTCGTGCGCCCGCAAAAGTGAAAGTCCTCATCTGCCGGATCGCCTATGGGCCACTTACACATGCACTCCTTCAAGGTAAGGATGCTCGCCCGCTCGTGCAGCGGGATCACCAACTCCTCGACCGGGGCCGGTGCTGGCGCGGCCTCGTAGCCCTCTTCAAAGGTCGGCTTTAGCGCGACATTGCCACGCGTGCCGAAGGTCATTGACGGTGATCTGTTCTGCCTGGGCGCATGACTGCGCCTTGGCCGTGGAACGCTAGAACGCGAGCTTGTCGCACGTCCAGATAACCCCAGCCGATGAACTTTGCCGATCACCGCGTTACGGGTCACGCCGCCTAAGCGTGCCGCAATCTGGCTAGCACTTAGCCCTTCGGACCACAGCTTTTTCAGCAGTTCTACTCTGTCGTCAGTCCAAGCCATTGTATTTGGCCTCCTCAGTTTGGACTCAGATTCCACCCGTCGGTTGCGACGGCATTTTTTCGAATTACTCGGATTTACTGCTGAGAAATGATCGCTCGATCGTCCCGCGTGCCTACGACATCTGGTAGACGAGCGATTATTACCCTACTAACACCGGTAGGAACCGACAAGCGTCCGCCACGCTTGTGTGCCTCGTTTTCCACCGGAACGATGTGATTCTGCCATCACTAAGAGCCGAGCACAAACCCAGTCGTTGATAGAAGCGTGGAGAAACTTTGGATAAGCGGGTCATAAGGACAGATTGACTCAAATGGTTCGCAGACCTAACACTTTGACATCGCTTGCCGCCGCCACTTGGCGGCGCTTTTGTTTCAAGATCACGGAACTTTCATGTCGGCTCTTCTTCCGACCTATGCCCGCAGCGAATTGTCCTTCGTGCGGGGCGAGGGCGCCTTTCTTTTTGACGACAGCGGCGGCCGCTATC
>NZ_JBZMXT010000088.1:0-8230 GCF_058506495.1 Methyloceanibacter sp.
ATGCCTCCGGAGACCGGTTCAGGGATGTTGTAGTTGCGGAGGAAGGCCACATTGCGCGTCAAAAACGCCCCGAGAAAGAAGACAACGAAGCCGATTGTGATGGTTAGAAAATCCGGGATCTCAAATATCTGTCGCTCGGTGCCATCCATCGCGTGGGCTTTCCTCCCAAGGCTCGTCGGCAATCGCTTGAAGACACGCGGTCGGCCAACGAACTAGTGCCAGCATGTTAGAGACGATCGGCAAAAGATTTTAAGCAACAGCTCAGTTCCTTCGTCGCGCTGGTCGCTGCAACGCGTTCAGCTACCGAAAGGTTGCCTAGTTTGGAGTATCGAGGTTTTTTTACCGGCAGGACCGTTCGTCGAAAGTGCTCGCAAATCGAGGATACAATGATGGGGTATGCAGAAGGGTATAGCAGGCGATCGCTACCCACCGCTAGTTACTTGCCACGAACCGCGTTGTGCTTGCTTATCGCCGCGGCCTTCTTTGCTGCCTCCCTCACCCCCTCTCTCATGCCTCGAGGCCCGGTCGTCCAAGGCGCTCTTGCGGGTAGTGTCGCAATCATCGGCTATGGGATCGGCCATTTGCTGCGCTGGCTCTGGCTGTTCCTGGACATTCCGCAGCCGTTCAAGGCATGGCACTCGAGATTCCAGCTGGCGGCCTGCGGATTGGCGCTCTTGATTGTGCTGGCGTCCTTGTGGAAATCCGCGGATTGGCAGAATGCGACGCGAACCGCGATGGATTTGCCGCCGGTCCCGACGGCCCAACCACTGACGATCATCTCCGTCGCAGTCCTTGTCTTCGCAGCGATCTGGTTATTGGCGCTCGCGTTTCAATTCGTTCTCAATTTCGCACGCCGCAGGCTCGATCCGCTCCTTCCTCGTCGTGTCAGCGCGTTTTTGGGCTTTTGCCTCGCGGCCTGGCTCTTCTGGGCGATCGGCGATGGTCTTCTGGTCCGAAACGGCTTGGCGCTCGCCAACTCCGCTTTCAGGGCGGCGGACGCCTTCATCGAGCCGACGCTCGCGCCGCCTTCTGATCCGATGGCGACCGGCAGCGCCGCCTCGTTGGTCTCCTGGAAGCATCTTGGCAAATGGGGGCGCGACTACGTCAGCCGCACACCGTCCCGCGATGAGATCGCCGCCTTTGCCGGCCCGTCAGCGATGAAGCCCATCCGCGTCTACGTCGGCTTGCGCGCCGCGTCGACGCCCGAGGAACGTGCGACGGTCGCGCTCGAGGAGCTGAAACGTGCCGGCGGCTTCGAGCGCTCGGCACTCGTCGTCATGGTGCCGGTGGGAACGGGCTGGATGGACCCTGGCGGGCAGGACACGATGGAGTTCATGCTCGGCGGCGATGTCGCGACCGTGGCCGTCCAGTATTCCTATCTCAAGGGCGCACTTTCAGTGCTGACCGATACCGAGGTCGGAGAAGAACAATCCCGCCTCTTGTTCAAGGCCGTCTACGACCATTGGACAAAGCTTCCGAAAGACAAGCGACCGAAACTCTATGTCCATGGCCTCAGCCAGGGCGCTCAGATTTCGCAAAGCACCATTCCGTTTTTCGATCTTCTCGCCGACCCCATCCACGGCGCCCTTTGGGCTGGCTCCCCCTTCTTCAGTCCGGTCTGGCGGCAGGTCCGCAACGGGCGTCAACCGGGGAGCCCGGCGTGGCTGCCGAAGTACGGCAACGGATCGCTCATACGGTCGACAAATCAGAGAATAAACGCTGATCAGTTCGACGCCCCATGGGGCCCGATACGGATCGTCTTCCTGAACTATGGCAGCGATCCGATCGTGGCCTTCTCCTATGCCGCCGCGTACCGGCAACCGGACTGGATGAACGAGCCACGCGCGTTCGACGTCCCGCCGGAGCTACGATGGGTTCCAATCGTCACGATGCTCCAAGTCGCCCTCGACACCGCATTTTCGCTGAGCATTCCGGGCTACGGCCACTATTACATTGCGGAAGATTACATCGATGCATGGGCCGAAGTGCTCGATCCCCCAGCTTGGGACGCCGCGCGAAGCGCGGAACTGAAAGAGCTGTTCAAGCACCGGGCGCCCGCCTTTTGAAGCCAATCGCTCCCTACTTCGGGCTAGCTGGCCCCGCCTTCGAGTTCAGCAATCGATCGAGACCCCGTTTGACGACCTCCTTGGCCGGTTCGGCGGCGGCCAGGATCTCTTTGGTCTTGTAGAAATCCATGCTGTCGAAATCCTGGACATCCGGCGTGATCAGGAGATCGGGCCGCATGTGAACAAGCTTGTTTTGGGCGATCGTGTGGAGCGCGATCTGCGTGGCACCGGTCAGCATCTCGATGGCATTGGGGAGCGAAGGGCCCGGTCGGACCTGGTGACCGGTGAGGTCGACAGCCACGGTGTAGCTCGCGACACCTTCAATGACGTCCGATGGGGTCGGGTTGACGAAACCACCATCTATCAGAAGGCGCCCAGAATGCTCGACAGGCGACAGCAGTCCGGGCAGCGCCGAGGATGCCCCGATCGCGGGCAGGAGGCGACCGCTTTCGAATATGATTTGGGATTGATCGAAAAAATCCGTTGCTACTACTTTCAAGGGAAGTTCCAGGTCCTCGAAGAGATCGGGCACTTGGGCCGGCAAGATCAGCTTAAACAGGTGGTCCGCCTTGATCAGGGCCGATGTGGAGAACTGAAAGATAGACGCCCAGGAGCCCGAGGGTGCCGCGAACAAGCGGCGGAGCAGCTCGCTTCGCTTCTCGAATAGTTCGACAACGAACTGGCGCAGTTCTCTGCCCGGCAGGCCACTTGCATAGCAAGCGCCCATGATCGAGCCGATCGACGTGCCGGCAATGACGGAGGGTTTTATACCAAGTTCGTCGAACGCCTCCAGGATTGGTATATGCGCTATCCCGCGCGCGGCACCGCCACCGAGCGCCAAAGCGATAGAGACGCTGCCGGCCTCGCCGCCTCGTTTGCTGGGCTTGGCCGCTTGGGCTCGTGCCATCTGAGTACCCGCAATACTGGCGGCGCTCGCCATGCCGAAACATAGAAGGTCTCTTCGGCGCACCATCCGATTCATCCCTGTCAAGTGAACCCTTGGCTGCCGCGTCCCTCCACGTCGATAGCGGGCCCACTCTACCGAACCCCTACCTTAACCGGCCGGCACCGATTAGCTCCGTGCAAACAGCGCCACCGTGCGGCGGACAGAAATTCGGCGTCTCTAAGCTGTCACGCCTTCTTGCCCGCCGCCAGCGCGAGGAAGAAATACGCCCAGCCAGATGAGATCATGTTGATCCCCACCAGCAGGCCAATCGCCCATGTGGCTGAACTCGGGAGTTGTGCGAAGATCAGCACACCGACCGCCAGCGAAACCAGTCCCGAAAACAGCAGCCAGAACCAGCCTTCGTGCTCGCGTAGGCCCAGTGCCATGGCGATCTCGAAGATGCCTTCGATCATGAACATCACGGCCAGGAACACGGTCAGCGTGATGATGCCCGTCAGCGGAAAGAAAGCGAGCCAGATCCCAGCAATGAGATACAGCGCGCCAATGAGAACATCCCAAAGGAAGGCACTCCAACGCTGCGTCGAGAAGGCGTGGATGATCTGAGCGATGCCACCGATCAGGAAGACCCAGCCGAACACCATCTTAGCTGCAATCGTTGTCGCGAACGGGAACGCAATCGCCGCGATCCCAAGAATAATCAATACGACGCCTAGGATCATAAACCAGGTGCGGTTCTCCGCGACTGCTGCTTCGATTGTCTCGACGTTGGGGGACTGGTTCGACATTTGAGCTCCAGATTTCCTGCGTGGCTGCTGCTTACCTCGGAGAGGCTCTCACGACCTTGCCAAAACGGTGTGACAGCGAATTCGCATCGTAACCCGAAGCGCACCGCCAGCCGACTTTGCATAGGTTGCCACAACTTTATGTGCGCTCTGGAAGAGTGTCTACGAGGGTCCACTTCCGGAGAGGTTCATTTTTGCCGATCTCAGCGCGCCGAAAATGGCCGTAGCACCGCAGATAGCGGATATAGTCGATAGCCCTGGCTAGCTAGTCGACGCTCCACCTGCCGATGACTGCTTCTGGGATAAAGCGACCATCGACGAAATCGACGCTATGCAGAGAAAGCGGTCGGCGGTCGCTCGGCGCCCCTTGCCCGAACCTGGTCGAGGCTTGTGACAGCAGTGCATCTGAAAGCGGACATCGGAAATCTGACGCGAAGAACCAGGATCGATCGACTTGACGGCAACACTTTGATTGCAAGTCATTGGGGAAGACCAGCCTTGCGCAGCCCGTCAATGAATCGCGCGCGGTCGTCGTGGTGCACGTATATGCTCTGCTCTTCCGCAGAAGACAGGTTGAACCCGGGAGTCAGTCCGAGTACGTCGACGAGGGCCCTCTCTGCACGTTCCTGCTCGCCCGCCAGTGCGCAGCTTGCAGCGAGGAATCTATGTGGAACCGCATGGCCTGGTCGCAGCGATGCGGCTGACGCAGCAAAGTCGGCCGCTTTCGCATACTCGCCCTTCTGAAAATGCGCGAAGGCATAGAACAGTTCGAACTCATCACGCAGAAAATCGCGCGGGCTCAGTCGCACGGCCCGATCGAGTGCTGCAATTGCAGCCTCGCCAGCTCCAGAACTCGCTAGCGCGACACCGAGAAAACTGTAGCCATAGGCAAAGTTTGGGTTGAGCTCGATCGCTTTGCGTGCTGCGACAACGGCCTCATCGCCATTCCTTGTGGCCATACACACCATTATGCGTGCAACATAGACCCACGGTTCGCCAACGTCTGATTGCCGCGCCTTTGCGACGCTGTCCTCAGCGGTTGCGATCGCCCCACTCATAGGATCCCAGCCTTGAAAGGCTCGCCAGATCGTCAACCACGCTTTGTGTGCAAGCGCGCGGGCATAACTCTGATCGATCTCAATGGCGCGATTTAGCAGATTAATCGCCGCTTGACTGTCAATTTCGGTGTACCGGCTCAGGCGATCCATGGCCTGCATGACCAAATCCCAGGCGTCAAGACTGCCTGGTATCTGGCGTTGCGAACGGATAATCTCCGCCACTTGGAGCCGCGGTTCAATTTCACCGACGATGGTCTCGGTGATCTCGTCCTGTATCTCGAAGATATCAGCGAGCTCTCTATCGTAGCGTTCCGCCCAGACGTGGTTGCCGGTAGCGCCTTCGATCAGCTGTGCGGTCACTCGCACCCGATTTCCAGCCTTGCGCACGCTGCCCTCAACCACGTAGCGGACCCCGAGTTCGCGCGCTATAGATTTCACGTCTACAGCTTGGCCCTTGAATGTGAATGTCGAGTTTCGGGCAATGACAAAGAACCCGCTTAAGCGTGACAGTGACGTGATGATGTCTTCGGCGATACCGTCAGCGAAATACTCTTGCTCAGGATCGCCGGACATATTGGTGAAGGGTAGTACAGCGATAGAGGGCTTATCCGGCAGCGTTAGAATTGCAGGGACCACGTCCGACGCATAAGGTGCTGCCTGAGGAGCGGCGCTCGCGATTTCGGGGGAACCGACCTTTAGCGCATAAACTCGGACTGGCTCGGCAATGTTCTTAAGTTGGGTTTCCCCAAGATCACTGACGGCGAAGTCGAGCCTCGCCCTTACCTGACGATAAGCGTCTTCGGATAGACAAATGGTGCCCGGCTCAGCGACGCCCTCTAGCCGACAGGCGACGTTGATACCTTCGCCCATGAGGTCGCCGTCGCTCTCCTCGACGACATCTCCTATATGAATGCCGACACGGAACTCGATGCGGTGCTCCGGTAGCAGACCTGCGTTCCGTTCGACCATCGCGTCTTGAATTTCGATGGCGCAGCGTACCGCGTCAACCACGCTGCGGAACTCGATGATCGAACCGTCGCCGGTACGCTTCACCACATGCCCATTGTGCACAGAGATAGTGGGGTCGATTAGGTCGCTGCGCAGCGCGCGCAGTCGTGCAAGCGTCCGATCTTCGTCGGCATGAGTAAGCCGGGTAAACCCGGCTACGTCAGCCGCCAGGATCGCAGCAAGCTTCCTCTTCTGGCTCATCTTTTTTTGCGCCCATCGACAATGCCACAGCATATCACGAATCCGGGCCTTGCAAGACGTTTTCTGCGGCACGGACCGCGGTCTGACGACTGGATCGCGGGGCCTGCGGTCGAAGCACCTTCAACTCCAGACCTCCGCGAACGGTCAGATCATCTCGTCGAGCCTCGATCTGGAAAGGGCTGCTTTTGGGATGTTGCCGCCATCCAAGAAATCGACGCTAAGCAAAGAAACTCGCCACCGGCGGTCAGCAGAACATTTCGAGATCTGTCACGTTCTCAGAGTTGAGTGGAGATCCGAAAGCGGACGTGGGTCGATGACGCGCTCAGAACCCTTGCCACGCCAGCAAAGATCAATGAGCGCTCCATACATCAGAAAAAATCCAGTTCTGAGATTGTCATAGAAATACGGTTCCAGCCACCTCATCGCTCCGCTATGTTCCAACCATGACTAAGGGCACACGGCGTAGGTTAGCAGCAATTGTAGCGGCGGATGTCGTCGGTTACTCACGCCTCATGGCTCAGGATGAAGAAGGAACGCTGGCAGCTGTCAAAGTGGTGCACCAAGAGCTCTTCGACCCGCATTTCGATCAACACGGAGGACGCGTCGTTAAGACCACGGGGGATGGGCTGCTAGCTGAGTTTCCCAGTGTTTTGGATGCAGTACGATGCTGCGTCGGTGTTCAGGAAGGACTAGCCAAGCGAGCGGCGTCGGCGCCAGAGAACAAACGGCTGGAGTTTCGCATCGGCATAAACTTGGGTGACATTATCATTGATGGCGATGACATCTACGGTGATGGTGTCAACGTTGCCGCCCGCTTAGAGGCTTTGGCCGAGCCAGGGGGCATTTGCGTCTCCGATGATGTGATGCGGCAGATACGGGGGAAGCTCGACTTTCCTTTTGCAGACGACGGCGATCACACCCTCAAGAACATCCCGGAACCAGTTCATGTCTGGAGATGGTCTCTTCGGACATCAACGCAACCTCCGATTGTTGATGTCTCCGAACCGATCCCAGGTTTCGATGGTCGACCGGCAATAGCAGTACTCGCATTCGATAATCTCAGTAAGGATCCCGAGCAGGAATTCCTTTGTGATGGCATTGCCGAAGACATCCTGACTAGGCTAGCCATGCGGCGTTGGCTCCCGGTAATAGCCCGTAACTCTAGCTTCACGTACAAAGGAACGGCTGTAGGCGTGAAGGTCATTGGCCAAGAGCTAGGTGCCAGATATGTTCTGGAAGGCAGCGTGCGAAAGGCTGGAAGCCGTGTTCGAGTAACCGGCCAGCTGATCGATACAGAGAGCGGCCATCATGTCTGGGCCCAACGTTACGATCGCGATATCGATGATATCTTTGGGGTTCAGGATGAAATCACGGATGCCATCACATCCTCGCTAGAGCCGGCAGTTGGGCGTGCTGAGATGCAGCGGGCCCAACGCAAGGATCCGCAGAATCTTGACGCCTGGGAATATCACCAGCGAGGCATGTGGCACCTCAATAAAGTCACCGAGCCAGACCTAGAACAGGCCTTTCACTTTTTCCGTCAGTCAATCGCTGCAGATCCTACCTTTGCGTCACCTCATGCCGGCATATGTCTGCTAGGGTTTCTATTACAATCGTTGGGGTACACATCACCATGGGCTCCGAGCCGCAAGGAAATTATTGAAGCAGGCAGCCGGGCAACGCGACTGGATGAGATGGACCATTTCGCTCATGCAGGGCGCGGATTTGCGGCGATGGCAGCTGAAGATCTAGATGCAGCCTTGGCATCGGCTCAACGATCTCTCGAACTCAATCCGAGTTTCACCTTGGGTTATCATTGCTTACATGCAGCAACGTTTTTCCTTGGAGACTATGAGGTGTCCATCGACGCCGTCAGGCAAGCGGCTCGCATAAGTCCAAATGACCCTTGGCTGTTCTATTTTTTGACCGGAGTCTCTGCGTGCCATTACATGCTGCATCAGTACGAAGAAGCAATCGATGCAGGACGGATCGCTGTTGAGCGGTATCCAATGTACGCGAATGCCTTGCGATGGTACGCGCTATCGCTTGCCCAGGCAGGTCGCCAAGATGAGGCCGGCCAGATGATTCAGCGCTGGCGCGACATCACTAACTCTAGCGTAGAGAAAGCGCATAACGCGTACCCGATCCGCGATCCCGTTCATCTCGAGCATTATAGAGACGGGTTACGTAAGGCTGGCCTTTAGATGA
>NZ_JBZMXT010000089.1:0-8200 GCF_058506495.1 Methyloceanibacter sp.
GCAAGCCCACAGATACCGTCTCCAAGCCAAATAGATGATGAGCAGAAGCAGCGTGGCGGCGCTCATTACGAAAACGGCAGCCAACCCAGGTCCTCCACACTTACCGCAAATTTACCGAACCCACAGAGGAGCCGGTTCAGAAGAAATCCTTGCACGCTGTCATGCCTACGACGGAGCTTGCATTACGTAGGCTTAGTCATCGAAGTACCGATCGAGCTTACCCTTGCGACGCACGTCAAGCGTCACGCAATGAAACCCACCGCCGAGCATTTTCGAATGGCGCAACTTGATGGGGATTACTTCGAGCCCATGCTTCTCGAGAAGCCTAATGAGAGCCGTTTGATCACGATCGACAACCACACATTCTGGGCTGATGCTGAACGCGTTCATATCAATCCAGTCACTGCCGATACATTTGGACAAATACTCGTCGCTATAGCGGTCTGTATTCTCCATCGGCGGGCTAAAGATCACCTCCCACTGCCTGAAGATTTCAGGCAGGTCTTCCTTGCCGACACGCGCTGGATTGCAGAGGATTAGCCCCGGCCTGAGCGCTACTAACGTCGAGTCGATGTGGCTTCCGAAATAGATGTCTTTCAACAAATGGATGCGGAACTTGTCACCAAGCACCGACTGCAGCCACTGACTACCCAATTCGTTACCGGTGGCGCTCACCAAGTAAACTAGGTCGTAACCGAAGCGCAGGACATTGGCGGCGTCAAATGCCGGCTCATCATTACGCGGCGTGGGCTTCGTCAAGTCGACATCAAACAATGAGTCGAGAAGCATAGGCTTCGGGGCGCTGATCCATTTTGCCCCAGACCTCATATAATCCAATAGCAAATTTCGATAACTAAAAGTTTCTTGAGAACGACTGCGAATGACATTGGGTGTCTCGATAATCTGATCGCCTATCACGAGCATAATGTCGCGCGGGCAATAGTTGTAGTATCCGGAAGATTCCCAATGAATTGTCGACAGTCGCTTTTCGTGGGCCCATGTCTCGGGCCGCTTTACGATGACGCCTCGACTCTCAAGCGCTTCGATGAACTCCTGAAGGTCCTCTTCGGCTTCTTCGATAATTTTCTCCGGGAAAGGGCCGCGCGGTAACTCGTCTAGTGGACGATCCGGATACTCCGCAACCTGCGTGCTCTTGTCGGGGTATGGGAAGCGTGCATTGAAGGGGTTGCCTACGATTACCTCCTCAAGCGGATCCCATTCGTTGCAACTCCACACGCGGCCACCTAGCGAACTTGCCGGCGGCTTCCCTACCGCGACACGCTCCATCAAACCATCACTTTCTATGGAGCTCATTTCAAAATCCCTTCCTCATATGAAGTAATTCACTTTCTGACTGACTAGGTGTGGCATCGAAGGAGTCCGTCGAGCTACCACCGCAAAGAGTTGCTGAAAAAATCAGGGATGACTGTTGCCTCCTCTCGAGCGATAGCCTGGTCGAGGACCAAGTCGGCGATAGCAATATCGAGCACACCAAGACCGAAGGGCGAAAATATTCTGGGCCTCTTGGGATCAATCACACATTTCTTGTCAAGAACGTCGACCAACGTCCCCGCAATAAAGTCGCGATTGCCGGTCTCCATCTCGGCCAGATGAACTGACGTCCTCTGCTTCAGACAATGGTCGATATCATCAACGAAGTTTTGCCCTTCAAGAATAACGTTGACTGCGATGTCACGCAAAGACAGGTGCAAGATTGTAGGCGCATGGGAGCATAGGTCAGGGTCGTCGAGGTAGGGTTCGAGCGCCGTCGTTGTAAACACAATCAGAGAAGCATTGGATATCGCGGCACCCAAGCTACGCTCAACTTCAGCGCGCTCGTCGTGGTTGCTTCTGAGCCATTGCGCGAAGCGTTCGGCCTCTGCGCGTTTGAGGTCAAAGAGGTTGATTCTATCAAAAGACCACCCCCGGAACTTGAGCCAATAGAAGGTGGCACGCGCAATAACCCCAGTTCCAACAATGCACAGGGTGCCCGTAAGCGGTGAAGGTGAAAGCGCCTCAGCACCCAATGCCGCAGAAGCGGCCGTTCGTGTCGCACTTATCAGCGACGCTTCCATGCATGCAACAGGATAACCTGTTCCCGGGTCGTTCAGAATCTGCACAGCGGATGCACGGGCCAAGTTCGCAGCCGTATTCTCCGGGAAGCTTGCAATCCACTTCAGACCACTTCTCTGGACGTCACCACCGAGACGTGCTGGCAAAGCGATAATACGGTCTCGTGGTTTTTCGGGAAAGCGCAGGAAATAGCTGTCGGGATTAATTGACTCACCTGCTGCATGCAGGCGGTATGCTTTTTCTATAGCTGAGAATATTTCGCTTGGACAATCATCAATTACGTCTTTCACCGTAGCTCCAGAAACAACATAGAATTCTGGCAGTGCGACCACGGCAGCTCCCCTCAACTCTCGGACACGACCGCCGCCGATGCCGACATGTATTGTTCCACCCACTCTGGGTTATAAATGGTATCGAGGTACTTGTCGCCCATGTCAGGAGATATGGCGACGACCGTCTCTCCACGCGCAAACTCAGCAGAGGTCGCTTTTATGGCAGCCAACACTGTCCCCGTGCTTCCTCCTACGAGCAGGTGATAGTCCTGCGCGAAGGACAAACACATCTTCACGGTCGTTAGCTCATCAACCGCGACGATCCTGTCAGGATCCGCGAAATCGGCGATGCTTGGCCGAACGCTCGTTCCCACTCCGGGAATATACCGCTTGCCTGGTCGGCCACCGAAGGTGACCGATCCTGTGGGTTCAACGGCCACGATCTTGATGCGAGGGTAAACCTCGCGCAGACGCTCACAGATGCCACCGAGCGTGCCCGTGGTTCCAGCACCAACAAAGATCCAATCGACCTGCTGGAATTCATCCGCAATTTCGTTGGCGGTCTGCTCTGCGTGGACCTTGATGTTGACGGGGTTGTCGTACTGGTTAAGCCAGACCGACTTTGGATTAGCCTTTAGAAGCTGATCGATAATCTCAAATCTTTTCTCCAGAAATCCGCCACCCGGCTCTCGGTCTTCGGCAACTATCACTTTGGCCCCGTACAACTGCATACCTCGAATGTTTGCCCGTGTGGCGTTAGAGTCTGTCACGCATACAAATTGGTAGCCCTTGCTCGCACAGACCATACTTAGTGCGATTCCGAGATTGCCTGAGGAAGATTCGATGATGACAGTTTCCTGAGGCTTTGCGATGCCACGCGCTTCAAGGTCCTCGATAAGACCGATTGCCGTCTTGATCTTTATGGAACCGGTGACATTGAAGCCTTCCAGTTTCAAAAAGACGTCGTGAACTCCGCCAAAGCCTCGTAGCCGATAAAACATGTTGCGGAAAAGAAGCTCAAGCGGTGAGTCGACGATCATTCAATGGTTCCCTGGGCAGGCGTAATTCAGCTCCATCAGCGTATTCAATCTTGACGAATCAGGGGCTGGGCAACGTGGCTGACTTATCCAAATCGAGGCAACGGCAAATTCGAACGCTGGACCCCCAAACTCTGGCCAGGTCCAACGCTCACTTGCCTGAGACGGGCAGTAGACCTATTCGACTTCGATCACCACCCCTTCGAACAACCGGCTCCTTGTGCAGGTCGTGATCTCGTCGGTCTCCAAGTCAATCTGATGAGCGGGGGATCCTTCGTAGCCGTCCCAAAACGTGCCCCAAGCTTTGAAAGACGGCGCTATCACTATGAATTTGAAGTCACTATCCCCGGCACCTCCTGCTGCCACCGGGAAATGCACGCTTGCCCGCATCTCTTCACCACCCTCCATAGATCTAGCTGCCTTGAGCCATTTCTTGGCAGCCGCAATGGCATCCTTTTCACTCTCTTCGCCTTCAAGCACGCAGTCGAAAGCTTGCCATGCTTCGATGGCGTGCACCGGGAAGGTCGCCGTCGATAGCAAGACCACAAGTGCAAACGGAATAATCTGTTTCATCTCGAACCTCCCAACAATTTGCAGTACACAGAATAGCACGGCCAGCTTCACTCAGATCGATGCAAGCCGAAACGTCGGATCTATTAGTGGCAGAACCATCTTACTACGCTGTCAGCAGTCACACCACTAAGCACATGTCCGCTTTGGGTCATTATCGGGCATCATGGCGGGAACCAGCCACTTCTGGTTTACGCTCATAAGCATGCATCCACAGCCTCGCGATTGAGGTCTGGTAAGTGCCAATAGCAGACATGAAGGGGCGTAAAGCGTGCCGCGCTTTTTCTTGCTTGAGCACACAGAGTACGAAGCCGGATTTAGTCGACTTTGATTTATCAAGCGGCGTCCGTAGTGAGGTCTGGAGAACGCCACAAAAGCCGGCGGTCGGCTCTATGCCCTACCAGTAACGTCGGGGATAAGGTCGGTAGTAAGGGCGAGTGTAGATGCGCGGCGGATACGCATAGGCCGGGGGCGGCGCGTAGTCGGGAGGCGGCGCATAAGCCGGCGCTGGCACGTAACCGTTAGGAGGATAGTATCCATAGGCAGGCACACAGTCGCCATAACGGTAGCACCGCCGAGCACGACGCCGGGCATGACGCCGGCGCCAGCCAACCTTCTCCACTATCGAGTTATTAAAGCCTTGAACTTTGACCGCGACAGCCGGTCCTGGATTTGCCTCGGCTGATGCGATACTGCCCAGACTAATGGCTGCAAGGACCACGGCAGTGAAGCAAAGAGCGTTGCGCATTGGAACGACCCTTGGGCTAGCTTCATCGTCAGCTTCCAAAGCCTTATCCTAACGCCCAGATCGAGGAGTCCGTCAAGGCGAGAATGCTCATTCGGCTAATTGCTAGGACTAAACCTGTCATGAAAGTCTGTTCTGGGTCATTAGCTATGTCCGCTTTAGGTCATGAGCCGACATCGACGAGACTAAAAGGCACGTCTGCTTTGCACCCGTAAGCAGACGTTCTCGACAGCTCACCTGATGTGCAACAAGTGCCAGAAGCTGACCTTTCCCTAGCTCAGACTAGCTTAGAGATCCTGCGTGGTAGAGATAGCCGAGTGTGCCTCGTATGCTGTAGTTCTTTGCAGCGTCAATTCTGAAACAATTCCGCTAGTTTAAAGAGCAAGGGACGACCATTCCTGAAGAGTACCCTAGTTCGCTGGGCTGACTGGATATCCCGTCATCTCCAGGTATCCCATCCCGGAGTGTGAACCGCTTACAACAACCGGGCCCTCCCAATAGGCTATCGAGAGGTCCATCCAGGCCTTCGGATTAATGGCTTCAATCGTCACATCGAGATTGTGCTCGGGCAACATAACATTCCAGCGCGTCGGCACCTGTCTTCCTGCTACCGATGTTCGCGATAGAGGTTCCATATTGAGATGCGGATGAGACATTGCGTGAGTGGCGCCATCCGCGCCAATCCATGTGGCGGACCTGTAGGCCGTTCCATCCGAATTCCTGAGTTGAAATCCCATGAGTTTTTCGCCGGTGTCCAGATGGAGCGATACCCAGTCCCAACCGGTTTGGTCGGCCGAGAGCGGTTGTGACGACCATTCGCGGTCGAGCCAGGCCTTGCCGGAGACCGTCACCGGGCCGTCCGGTAGTTTGATGGTGCCTCGCACCCGATAAAATGGCTGTGAGTAGTAATAACTCGCCTGACCGCTCTGGGATTTGACGGAATAGGCGTCATCCCCATGGAAGACCAGCGGGCCGTCGCTGACCAGTTCCATTTCATAGGAAAAATTTGGGCCGCTCGCCTTCAGCGTAAGCCGCTTCAACGCATCATCCGGTGGCTTTGCTTGCCCGCGCATTTCCCATCCGTTGATCCAGGCCCTGAACGGCTCGGCGGTCACGCCCGCCGTCCCAAGTCCACCCCTGGCGATGGTTTCAGACGTGAAATGCTCGTTAGCCGTCGTAACTGCAGAATGCGCGAACCATACCTGTCTAGGCGAGAATTGCGTCCCTGCTCCTGGTGACAGGGCCGACCGGAACAATGTCCACTGCATACCGTAGCGCTTGCCCTTCGCATCGCTGAGGTTGGCAGTGAGGTACCACCATTCGATCCGGTAATTTTCGTGCGCTGCGTGATCTGGCGGGAATACGAGGGGGTTGCCGCGCTCCGGCACCGCGAACCCCTCAGCATTAGTGCCCAGACCGGAAAACCCCTGACCCATAGCCTGAACCCCGCAAAGTAACGCGATTGTCGCCGTCACGATCAGGACGCGTCGGTTCCAGCTAGTTCGCATCAACGGCCTGCTTCAACAAGTTTGAGGGCGAGACCCTGGCGAGTCTGAGCGCGGGGTAGGCAGCCGCGACCAGCGCGGCGAGTACTGAGTACGCGATCAGCAGAGCCCAGTCACGCGGGTCGTAGTGAAACGGAAGCCGCCAGCCGAACGCCTCAACATTGATAACTGAAAGCAGGACCCAGCCCAGCATCAGGCCGACCAAAATGGCGATTAAACCAGTCAGCAAGGCCAAAAGCAGCGCGCGTAACAGTTCGAACCACGCAATTTGCGCTCGGGTCATCCCCATGGCCCACAGCGGCGCCAGCTGCGGCAGACGATAGGTCGACAGGATCACAAGGCTTGTGAGTAACGCGAAGACGGCGACGCCAAGCGTCAGGACATTCAGCGCAGCCGTGACAACGAAAGTCCGCTCGAAAATCTGCCGCGATAGTTGCTTGACCTCGGCTTGGTTTGCGATGTTCGAGCTCGGCAACGCAAATGTCTCCTGCAGGCCTCGAATGATCTCATCGGACTGGCTCGGGTCCACCCGGACGACGAACTGCCGCCGCGCCGTATCGGGATACCAACGCTCGAAAAGGTCGATACCGATCATCGCTTCGACTGACGGGTTTCCATAATCTGGATAGATCCCCACGATTTCCAGCACGTGGTCGCCTTCGATGTTCAATGTATCGCCGAGCTCAAGATCCAATCGCAATGAAAGTTGTTCGTTAATAAGTACGCCGTGGCCGGAAAAGATGCGGTCCCAGGCATCTTTCCTGGATGCCTTCAGTGGCCAGTCCCGTCGATAGGTCGCGTGATCGGCAACTCCATATAAGTCTCCGGTCGCCTTGGACAGGCGAACGCGCTCGCTTACCACGGGAAGGACCGCATCCACTCTCGGCGCCAACCATTGGGATATGGCCGCTGCCTCGTCTGCGGACCGTGCCGAGAGATAGACTTCAGCGGCCAGTCTTTTTTCCAGCCAATCGATAAACGTGGTCCGGAAGCTGCCGACCATCGTGCTGACGCCAATATTGGCCGACGCCGCCATCAGCAGCGCCATCAGCGCGATCGATAGACCCGGTAGCACGAATCGGGCATCGGCCAGAAACCACTCGGCAAGCGGCCCTCGTACGAATTTTGAAGCCAACGCGATGATCCAGCTCAACAGGGACGGAAGCGCCAGAGCAAAACCGACCAGCAAACTGGCCAGCGCAACAAACCCAGCTATAAGCCCATGGCCCAGGGCCATGAGAGTTGTGAACAGCGCTAACAGGGCAAGTGCGAGGCCAGCTTGAAGGCGCGACATTCGAAAAAGACGCATGCTTGAGCTGCTGGCCCCGTCCGCTTCAAGAATGGAACCGCGTGCGGTTTGGATAAATCCGCTAGTCGAGGCAAGTGCTGTACCCAGGAGCGTGATTGCGATGCCCGACAACAACCACTGCCAACGAAAGGTCAACGAACCGGAGACGTTTGCGCGATAAAGGCTCTCCAATGTCGCCGCCACGTCCGGCAGCAGCAACGCGGCTAGGAAGTAACCGCCAATCACACCGAGTATCCCGCCAATTAATGCCAGCACAAGGAGCTCTATCGCCAGGCTCGCGATGAGTTGCTGCCGCGACACGCCAAGCAGACGCAACGTCCTGAATACTACCCGCCGCTGCTCAAATGACAGGCTGATGATGCCGTAAACAACGAACAGGCCCACCACAAAAGAGAGAAAGCCAAACGCCGTTAGGTTGAGATGAAAACTATCGGTAAGCTCAGTCATCCCTGCACGATCTGCTGGTTCGGTCAGGATAACATCCGCAAATTCGCGCAGCGGGACCTGATCGCTCGGTTGATTCTCAAGCACGATGAGCTGGGAGAAGCCAGCGGCCGAGATATCCCCTTCGTTGCCCGGGAGAATTCGCGCCAGTGCGGAGAAATCACCGAGAACGGTATCGGGGGGTAGGCGGTCGGAGATCCAGATTTCGCCCGTTACGCCGCTGCGCTTGAGAAATGCAGCGGTCG
>NZ_JBZMXT010000090.1:0-8105 GCF_058506495.1 Methyloceanibacter sp.
GTACCCACACTGGAATGTCCGCTACTGGCACTTAGCTGCCGTGCATCTCGATGCCAATGATGTCTGCTTCTGGGTGCAAAGCAGTCGTTTCTAAGTCGTGCTCCGATGTCGGTTAATGACCCAAAGTAGATATCACAGATTTTTGCGCAGTCTTTGTTCAGCAAGCGCGATGCATTTCGTATTGAGACCTGACCCAACGCATTATTGGACGGTCACTCCATCGATCTAATGCCGCGGCGAGAGAGTCCGAGCCCAACGCAAAATTCAGCCGATGATCCCCTTCGAGATGCGATCGCCGAGGATCAAGCGGCAGACCCTCATGCCCGAGATGATCACGGTGCGCACGCCCGCACCCGGTTGGGACCAATGGCCGCAAAGATACAGGCCTTCAATCGGCGTGGTGTTCCCCAGGCCTCGCGGGCCGAGTTGATCCGGGGAACGCTCCCATCCGTAGATCGGACCAATCGTTCGCAGGGCATATCGGTCCGGAAACCCGGCGGCCGCTTCGGGTCCGACGCCGAGGTGGCCGGGCAACTCCGGCATCACGGGCGCGGCGCATTCCGCCAGTTGCCGGACGGCGTCGTCGGGGATGGATCGGGGATCACCGGGAATCATACCCTGGATCACCACCAGGTGCTCTCCCTCGGGGCCTGCTGCCGGATCGGTGATTGTCGGGATCGTCACGGTGACGCCGTCGAGATTACCGTTGAGGGCGGCTTGGAAGTTGGCGTCGTGGTTCTTCGAGGGGAAGACCACGGTCTCGTGGACCGTTTCGGAAGGTACGAGATCTGCCGGAATAGCGGTGTAGAGCGCGACAACGAAGATCGAAGGCCGGAGATTCTCCACCTTGGCCCGGTAGTCGGCGGGGAAGTGCTCCGCGCCGGCCATCTCCCCGACGGTAAGGCGCGCGTCGACATTGGAGATCACGATAGGCGCATGGAACGTGTCGCCGCCGTCGGTGACGACGCCCCGCACGGCACCGTCGCGAACGACGATCTTCTGCACCGACGTGCCCGTTCTGACCTCCGCGCCATGCCGTTCGGCACCCTCCCTCAGAGCCTCCGCCAGCCGGCCGAAGCCCCCCATGCAGTAGAAGGCTCCCTCTTCCACCATGTTGGCCGTCATCGAGCCCCACACGGGAAAGCTCAAGCGCGACGGGGGAAGGCCCAGGTACAGCCAGAGGGCGGCCAGCACCGACTGGGCGTCGGCGTCAAAGCCGTAGCGGTCGAGGCCCTCACCGAGGGTCGTCGCCCGGTTGCGAAACAGCTGGGGGAACCGCAGGGGGACGGCAAGCTTCTGGATCGGGCCCGGTGCAATAGGGAAGCGCAAGGCTTCGGAGTGGATCCGTGAACAGTCGTCGATGAGCTCGGCGAAGGCGTCTTCCCGGCCGGGAAAATGCTTCGCCAGAGAGGCGACGTATCCCTCGCGCCCGGCACCGCTGACGCTGACGTCGAGGTCGGGAAACACGGCCCGATACATGGGCTCGATACGGACGAGCTCGCACCGGTCGGCAACGTCCAGTCGTGTCAAAACGTCGGTGATGATCCCCTCGCCACCGGTCGTCGGGCGAGATCCACCCATCACCATGTGCAGCGCCGTGTCGAATCTACGGCCCTTCCATTCGAACGGGGCAGCATGCCCGCCGACCGCCGGCTCCTTCTCCAGCAGAATGACGTCACGTCCCTCCTTAGCCAGAAGCCCGGCAGCAGTCAGACCGCCCAGACCGCCGCCGGCCACCACCACATCGAAGCGGTCTTTGCGTGAGTTCATCTCGTCGACCTTCCTGGGACTCGCCCGGCAATCCAACACGAACGCGACAACGGCTCAGCCGAGGGCGTACGGGACCTACTGAACTGTAATCACCTGGCGAAAAAGCACCACGTCCGTCAAGCGGCCCGCGTGTGATACCCCGCCTGGCGGGCGCCTCGTGTCGAAGCCAGTCGCGGATGGAAGGCTGCTGCGCGATCTGGCCTGTCATGGACGATCCTTTGACTTGCAAGTTTTGAGGCGACTCGGTCCAGCGTGATGTCCGCTTATGGCACTTAACAGACCTCTATCGTGACCACGGCCATGTCGCCTTATGAGAGCAAAGCGGACATAGCGCAGTGCCTGTTCTTGGCAGTCAGTCTTCGTTGTCGCGTGGAACGGCTTTTCGCCTCATCTGACCTGAGTCTGCCTCGCCGACTTTACGAACCGCGACGAGAGTTAGGATAGGTCCGAATATCTCAAAAACAATTGCGCTCCCAATCGTGATGGCCAATAGCGTCTCGGCCAGATCGGGAAAGTACTGGCCCCCCACAAGAGCCATACCGAGCGCGACCCCAGCTTGAGGAATGAGAGCGAGACCAAGCCAACGTCGGTAAGGCACGGGTACGTCTGCCAGGACGCCGCCGAGCCACCCGCCAAATACACGTCCCAGAGTTCGTAGTGCAATGTAGGCGATGCTGATTGGCCCAATGACGCGAAATGCCTCCACTTCCAATGAGGCACCTGCAAGGACAAAGAAGAGGATCATAAACGGCCATTCGATGTGCTCGATCTCATGAAACGGTCGATTATGGTGCGCTGCCAGATTCGCCACGATCATGCCGGCGGTCATCCCGGCCAGTAGAAAGGAAACTTCGAGCCAGAGCGCCAGGCCCGCGCACAAGAACACCACGCCCAAGGCCTCTGCTTGAATGGGTTCGCCTGGTTGGAGCCGTCCAGTGAGAAACGCCGCTGGAAAGCCAACGATGGCACCAACAAGAAGAGCGCCGCCGAGATCCCACAAACCATGTTGCAGAACAACGAGGCCGCTTTCTCCCGTGATGGCTCGCGCTGCGACCAGCAGCAGGCTAAAGACGATTAAGCCCCAGGCGTCGTCCACCGCGACGATCCCCAGTAGCGTCTCTGTGAAGGGGCCCTTCGCGCGTGCCTGTCTGACGACGTCCTGGGTTGCGGCTGGCGCTGTCGCGGTTGCGATGCCAGCAAGCAAGAGCGCAAGGATCAGTGGGACGCCAATCACGATCAAACCAACGCCGACAAGCATTGCTGTCAGGACCACAACCACGAGCGAGACAACGAGGATTGCCTTGCCGTGGCTTTGCAAGGCCTCAAGCGATAGCCTGCCACCGAGCAAGAAGGCGACCATAGTCAGAGCAACTGACGCCAGAAACGCGTACCAATCCTGAAGCTGCGTCGGCAAGAGATCCAATCCCGCCGGACCAACCGCGAGACCGAACAGGATGAGCAGCGTAACGCGCGGCAGGCGCGTGCGTCGCCCGATCTCGTCGGTTGCGAGCCCAACAATTAAAAGCGCACCCAACGCGAGCAGCAGGACGGGCAGATCCATCGAGGTTCACGTCTCCAATTGATCATTCCTGTTTGGGAGATAATAGAGCCAATAAAGAGGGGGTGTGCACCCTCTGCGCTTGTCGGATCTCGATCTTGGGACCGACTATGTCTGCTTCCGGGTGCAAAGCGGTCGTTGCCACCCATTCGCGTAGACTTTGGTGTCATGCCAATTGCGGGCGTCAGTGTTAAGCTCATGCTATTCAATTGAGTTCAACACAGGTGGAATGCGGATGCTGCGCTGGATCATGTTGTTGGTGACGCACGGAGTCGTCTTTGCTGCCGGCTTCGCGCTCGGTGTTTATTTGCTACCAATCCTGACTGCGCCGCCTAGCCTTGATCGTGCAATGCTGGCTGAAACCGCGAAGGCAGCGCAGTTCCAGACGACATTCTCTCGGGATCTGCCGGGCAGCGACCTATTGCACTGGGGCGAAGGGACAGTGAGCGTCACGCCGGAAAAGATCGTGCATGAAGGCAAGTTGGCGCCGGGGCCGGACTACAAGCTCTATCTAGTGCCAGAATTCGTTGATGACGAAGCCTCATTCTTGAAGGTCAAGGACAAGTCGGTGCGAGTCGGAGACGTCAAGACATTCGATGGGTTCCTCGTCGATTTGCCTAGCGGTACAGACATTAACTCGTACAACACTGTTCTTGTTTGGTGCGAAGCGTTCGGTGAATTCATCACCGCCGCGGAGTATCGGTGATGGTCCCCCCTGCCCGAGACGTTACTAGTGAGACCCCTGCAAACCGGTACAGCCCAAGGGGCTAAATACTATACTGTTGTCTCGAAGCGAAGATGATCGAACGGCTGCGCAAGTTCATCCCCGTGCTCGATTGGGGCCGCACTTACAACGGTGCCGCTCTCTCGAACGACTTGGTCGCTGCGGTGATCGTGACGATCATGCTGATCCCGCAATCCCTTGCTTACGCGCTGCTTGCGGGCCTGCCGCCCGAGGCCGGCATTTATGCCTCTATCGTGCCGATCCTCCTCTATGCGATTTTCGGCACATCCAGAGCGCTGGCCGTTGGTCCTGTAGCCATCGTATCGCTAATGACGGCGTCGGCCGTTGGGCAGGTGGCCGAACAAGGCACTGCCGGATATGTGATCGCGGCCTTGACACTCGCGCTGCTGTCGGGGGGCTTTTTACTCGCGCTCGGCGTGCTCCGACTCGGGTTTCTCGCAAACTTTCTTAGCCACCCGGTAATTGCCGGCTTTATCACGGCGTCCGGCATCCTGATCGCTTGCAGTCAGCTGAAGCACATCCTTGGTGTCGAGGCGGGCGGCAATACGCTGCTGGAAATGCTTGGCTCGCTCGGGGCGCATCTCGACCAGACTAATGTGATCACGCTCGCCATAGGTGCCGCTGCGATAGCGTTCCTGTTTTGGGTACGCACCGGATTGAAGCCGTTCTTGCTAAAGATCGGGTTCGGGCCGAAGGTGTCCGATCTGATGACCAAAGCCGGCCCAATCGTGGCAGTTATAGCGGCGACACTGGTGGCTTGGTATTTCAGCCTTAACGAACGCGGCCTATCGATTGTCGGCGAGGTGCCACAGAGCCTGCCGCCGTTGACCATGCCGGGGCTCGCGCCTGACTTGATCGCCGAGCTCGCGGTGCCGGCGATCCTCATCTCGATTATCGGCTTCGTGGAGTCCGTCTCGGTAGCCCAAACGCTCGCCGCAAAGAAGCGCCAGCGCATAGACCCTGATCAGGAATTAATCGGCCTCGGTGCTGCGAATATTGGCGCAGCCTTTACAGGTGGCTATCCGGTGACCGGCGGCTTTGCACGCTCGGTCGTCAACTTTGACGCGGGCGCCGAGACCCCAGCGGCTGGTGCCTACACCGCTGTCGGCCTCGCTATCGCTGCGGTCGCCCTGACACCACTCCTCTACTTTCTCCCGAAGGCAGCCCTTGCTGCGACCATTATCGTCGCGGTGCTAAGCCTGGTCGATCTGTCGATTCTCAAGAAGACCTGGGGCTATTCGAAGTCTGACTTCGGCGCCGTCGCCGCGACTATCCTATTGACGCTGTTGCTTGGTGTGGAAGTCGGCGTTGCAACCGGCGTAGCAATCTCGGTTCTGCTGCATCTTTACAAGACGTCGCGGCCACACGTGGCCGAGATAGGCCTGGTACCAGGCACGCAGCATTTCCGCAATATCAAGCGCCACACAGTCGAGACAGATCCAACTGCCCTAATGCTTCGCGTCGATGAGAGCCTCTATTTCGCTAATGCGCGCTTTCTTGAGAGCCTAATATTGGAGCGCGTGACCGAGGGCTGTGGAATCCGAAATGTCGTCTTGATGTTCTCTGCGGTGAACGCAGTCGACTACTCAGCATTAGAAAGCCTTGAGTCAATTAACGATCGCCTGAGTGATATGGGCGTCGGCTTGCACCTGTCGGAGGTGAAGGGGCCGGTGATGGATCGACTGAAAGCTTCCCACCTGCTGCAGCATCTGAATGGGCGCGTGTTTCTATCGCAATACGATGCTTGGATGGCCGTCTCAGGCCAACAACTTGATCGGCTTGAGCCTGTTACGGCTGACAAATCGTAATGACTGTCTTGCGAAGCGTCGTAGTGCGGGTCTTAGCGACCTACCTCAAAAGCATCCGCTCGACGTCTGCTTTGAGTCATTGGCTGACACCAGAAGGCGAATTTGGGACGTCCAGCTTACGCTCGTAAGCAGACATCTTAATCGCTGCGATCACATTCGGCGCTCTTTGGATAGTTCCGTATAGGCAGCATTAATGGCAGCAATTTTCTTGGTCGCCCGCGAAACAAATTCCGGTGGCACGCCACGCGCAATCATCTTGTCAGGATGATTATCAAGAACCAGCTTGTGGTAGTGCCTTCTTAATGCGTCATCGTCGATGTCACGCGGCACCCCCAACACCTGGTAAGGATCCGATGTAAGCAAACTCAAGTGTCGGGCCTTAGCGTTTTTGAATTCCGTCGGAGTGAACCCAAAACGCCGTGCTACGTCATCCAGAAATTTCTCTTCACTAGGGTCGAATACGCCATCCGCCATCGCTATGTGAAAGAGGCCCTCAAGTATGTCCCCTAGAAGCTTGCGATTGCCCTTCAATAGAGACGCAAGTTGATCAGCATAAATCTCATAATCGTGGACATCTTGTTTGGCGAGGTTAAAGATGCGCGCAACGTTTTCTGTCTCGCCCTTTGGCACTTGGAACACTTCTTTGAAGGCCATCACTTCATCGGGCGTGACGGTGCCGTCGGCCTTAGCCATCTTGGCGCCAAGCGAGATCACGCCGACGGTGAATGCGACCTGATGGCCAGCGTTACTATCACCATCATGGTGAAGAGTAGGACTGCCGGTAAGCAACCCAAGCAGACCATGGACTCGCTCACTGATGTGCGCCCCTTCGAGGACTTCAGTCGTAGCGTGTGCCATTTTTGCCCAGATCGACATACTTCCTCTGCCCTTAAGGTCCAATCCAGTGCCCCAACTTGCGATGGGCGCTTCAAGAGAGACCAACTCAAATTTGATAGCCGAGGCTAGTTACTGAAGTCTACCGGCTCAGATTTTAAGTGTTCCACTCTAATGTCCGAACTTCCTTTTGATCGTGGTCATCTGCCGACCCGGAGTATGTCCGCCTAGGGGCGCGAAGCGGACGTCCCTTAGTCGCTTCCCGATGTCCGTTAACGACCCAAAGCGGACAGTCCGTAGGCTTTAGATTCCCCGTCGCACGCGCGCATTGCTGCCGCCCTGAGCCTTCGTTGTCATGCTGCCGCAAATACGAGCGGGGCGCGGCGGGGCCCCCAACTTTCCGGTTCTCGCTCGAACGCGCCGGGACAGATCTCGCCGCAGGAGGTGCAGTGACCGCTAGCATCGAGCCCCCACGACGTGATTGTGTAACCGTCGCGGCCGATCAGGCATGTGCCGCAGGCATGGCAATAGGTGCTCTGGCTCGCCTCATCGCGGATGTTGCCGGTATAGACGTAGCGGAGACCAGCCGACGCCGCGATGTCGCGGGCGCGCTTGAGAGTCGTTGCCGGCGTCGTGGAGATGTCGCGCATCCTCCAATCGGGGTGAAACGCGGTGAAGTGAAGTGGGACGTCCTGCCCGAGCTTTTCCGCCACCCAATCGCTTAATGCGCCAATCTCGTGAGAGGAGTCATTTTCTCCCGGAATGAGCAGCGTGGTGATCTCAAGCCAAGTGTCGGTTTCATGCTTAACGTAGAGGAGCGTATCCAGCACGCTCTCTAGGGAGGCAGTACAAAGCTTGCGATAGAAGTCTTCCGTGAATCCCTTCAGATCAATATTGGCAGCATCCATGGCACCGAAAAACTCAGGCCGTGCGCCTTCACCGATATAGCCGGCCGTGACGGCGACCGTCTTTACGCCGACCTCCCGGCAAGCCGCCGCGACATCCACTGCGTATTCAAGGAAGATGACCGGATCATTGTAAGTGAAGGCAACTGATTTGGCGCCGCTATCGAGCGCAGCCTGCGCGATGGCCTCGGGCGATGCCTGCTGCTGGAGTCGGTCATTGGCCCGCGCCTTGGAGATGTCCCAGTTCTGGCAGAACTTGCAAGTTAGATTGCAGCCAGCCGTTCCGAAGGAAAGCACAGCGCTGCCGGGGAAAAAGTGGTTAAGCGGCTTCTTCTCGATCGGATCAAGGCAGAATCCTGAGGACCGACCATAGGTCGTGAGGAGAATTGCGTCGTTCTTACGCGCGCGCACGAAGCAGAGCCCCCTCTGGCCTTCATGTAGCTTGCATTCACGAGGGCAGAGGTCGCATTGCACGCGGCCATCAG
>NZ_JBZMXT010000091.1:0-8055 GCF_058506495.1 Methyloceanibacter sp.
CGCAGGAGTGTGATCCACACCAAAAGAAAACCCGACGCTTCGTTCGAGTATTTTCCCGAGCGTCGAAGAATCTCTATGAAGTCCACGAAGAAGATCAGTACGCAGCATACTAGGAACATCGCCACCATAGCGGCGAGGAATCGCGCAGAGAAATAGCGCGCGAGCGTTCGACCTGCACTGATGCCTGGCATCTGCGCCTTCACCCCGTCTGTACCCCTCGTGCAGTCCACAACTTTATGTTTTTAGGCTGAAACTTGAGCTCGAAGTTCAGCCTGGACCGCAGTTCCGGCGACATTCTAACGTGCGCCGTCCACGCCGCAATCAGAATCGCCCCGATTGGAATAGCATATACCAGGACCACCGCCCACGCACTCAGCGTGACGAGGTTACCCGCCATTATTCCGGCGACCCTGATGGCAACAGCAAGCCCAAAAACCGTGAGAATCTGGCCCCATCTACTCTCGCGGGTCGTTCGCGCCTGGCCCATGAGCGCAATGGCAAGGAAGATGAACGCAAGAGGATAGAGCGGCGTTGCTAATCGATCATGTAATTCATAACGCAAAAGGCCGCGTTCTTTTTCTGATAGCTCGTATTCCCGAGGAGGAAATATGAGATCTATGGTCGGCATTTGTTTGGGCTCAAGCTTTTTCTGATTGCCTCCACCTTCCGTTAACTTTGAAAGATCGACCATATTCTGATCGAAAGCGATAATCTGGACCGCTCTTTCTTTATCTCTGGCGTTGTAGCGATGGACATAACCATCGAACATAATCAGAAAACTGCCGGTATCGTTACTCAGGATGCGGCCTCTGTCTGCAAGATAGCTCATGACCTGCTTGGAATCTCGCTCATCATGAAAGAGGAGGCCCAGCAACTCGCCGTCCGGCGATCGACCACGTATATGGAAGGTGAGGCCGCGCTCTGGGCTAGAAAACCGTCCTGGTTGAAGGACTTGGGAGATCAGATCGGCCCGCACCTGTGTAATCAGATCTCGTAGAGCCCGCATGGAAGCCGGGTTGACGTATACGTTCACGAGTAAGATCAAGGTGCTTACGATCAGCGCGAGAGCAATGAGGGGGCGGCAAATCCGCCACACCGTTGCGCCGGCGGCGGTCATCACAATGATCTCGCTATCGCCGTTCATCCTGTCGAGGGTGTACAGCGCGGCCATAAGGACAGCATTGGGCGCAATAAGCGCAATTAGGCTCGGCAGGCTTAGCGCCGTCATCTGAAAGAAGATGCTGAGTCCCTGACCCTGCGACGTGATAAGGTCGAGTTGTTTCAACGCTGTAGCCAGCCAGATGATGGCCGTCAGCGTGAGCAGGATGAGCAGGAACGCGCCCGTCACCTGCCGAAACATGTATCGGCTAAACAGCTTCATAAGCCTAAGTTTTCGAAGTCCCCTACACGAGCCGAAATCCAGCCGCCGGAAAATGCCCCCAAATTCGCGACAACCAGCTGGTTTCTTTTAGAAATTCGACCAGTTTAACATGGCGGAATTTCGGCCAATTTGAACGGGTTGCTTTCGTTTCCCGCAACACCTACGTACTGCGGAAGTTTTCCTGCCGATGTTGCATCAATGCACCACAGGCCCGCGGGCGCCCGCGAGACCCATTTCCTGCCGACCGCCGCTTCATTTCAGAGCGGTGTTACCCAAAGATGGAGTTGAAGTTGACTAATCCGACGACGTTGACGTTCGCCAGCCCGACCGCTGCAGCCGCCGATGGAATTGCTGTGGTGTTTGCGGAGGAGGGCAACAGGTTCTCTCCCGCGGCACAACATCTCGACAAGAAGACGAAGGGTCTCTTGAGGGCTGCCGCCAAGATAGCCGGCTTCAAGGGGAAAAGGGGAGCGAGTGTGGATGTGCTTGCGCCGCAAGGCGTGAAGTTCGCCCGCATTCTCCTCGTCGGGCTTGGGAAGCCAAAAGACTTTAAGAACGACGACTGGGTCAATCTTGGGGGTGCCGTGTGCGGCAAGCTTTCGGGCCGAGAGGGCGATACGGCGCATGTCTATCTTGAGGCGGCGAGAGACGAGATATCGCCGGAAGATGCAGCAGACTTTGCGCTTGGAGCGCAGTTGCGCAGCTACAACTTCGATAAGTACAAGTCTGAGAAAGCCGAGAAGGACAGTGATGCGAAAACGCTCAAAAAACTTGTCCTTCATTTCGCGGATCCTCGGGCGGGTACGCGGGCCTACGGTCAAGCACGCGCCGTTCTCAAAGGTGTTAATTTTGCGCGCGACCTTGTAAACGAACCCGCCAACGTCCTGAGCCCGGCCGAGTTCGCATCCCGAACGAAAACGCTCGCCAAAGCCGGCGTTCAGGTCACCATCTTGAGCGAGGCACAAATGAAGCGGCTCGGTATGGGCGCGCTTTTGGCGATCGGGCAGGGCAGCGACAATCCCAGCCACATCGCCGTGATGCAGTGGAAGGGTGGCGGTCAGAAGGGTGGCGAGCCCATCGCCATTGTCGGCAAGGGTGTCACGTTCGACACAGGCGGCATCTCCCTAAAGCCTGCCGGCGGTATGGAAGACATGAAGGGCGACATGGGCGGAGCGGCTTGCGTCGCTGGTCTCATGTTGGCCCTCGCCGAACGCAAGGCCAAGGTTAACGCAGTCGGCGTCATTGGTTTGGTGGAGAATATGCCAAGCGGAAAGGCGACGCGTCCGGGCGATGTCGTTGAGGCCATGTCCGGCACGACGATTGAGGTCATCAACACGGACGCGGAAGGGCGCATGGTTCTGGCCGACTGCCTCTGGTACGTCCAGGAGAAGTACAAGCCGAAAGCGGTCATCAATCTCGCGACGCTGACCGGCGCCGTCATGGTTGCCCTCGGCAAAGTGCATGCTGGCCTGTTCTCCAACAACGACGAGCTGTCGGAGGAGTTGATCGCCGCGGGTCTGGAGACTGGCGAGAAATTGTGGCGGCTGCCACTCGGGCCCAAATACGACAAGCTCATCGACTCCAAGGTCGCTGATATTAAGAACACGGGCGGCCGCTGGGGGGGCTCAATCTCGGCAGCCCAATTCCTCCAGCGATTCATCAAGCCGGATACGCCTTGGGCGCATTTGGATATTGCCGGCACCGCCATGGGCTCTGAGGCCAGCGACATCAATCGAAGTTGGGGGTCTGGCTTTGGCGTAAGGCTGCTCAACCGACTTATCAGGGATAACTACGAACGCCGCTAAGGTGTAGGTATCGTGTCAAGCCGGCGCCTTGCAGACGCCGCCGCGTATGTAGGTCCAACAGCCAGTATTTTCCATAATATACCTTATGCGAATCCAGGATGTGGCCTTGAGGCGGTTTAGGTTTGGTGCGTAAGGCAATGTTCTATCTATTAAAAACATGACTCCGAGGGTCTGCCCTTTGGGATGGCTGTAATGACCAAACCGCGCATAAAGTCCGACGACGAGACGTATACACTTGCGGATCTACTCGCTGTTATGGCGCGGCTAAGGGACCCTGAGGCTGGATGCCCGTGGGACGTGAAGCAGGACTTTGAGAGCATTGCGCCCCACACCATCGAGGAAGCTTACGAAGTGGCCGACGCCATTCAACGCGGCGACAAGATTGGCCTCAAGGACGAGCTCGGTGACCTGTTACTTCAAGTCGTATACCACGCGCAGATGGCCAATGAGGAAGGGTCGTTTTCGTTCGATGATGTCGCTGACGGGATCACGCGGAAGATGATCCGGCGGCATCCGCATGTGTTTGAGGATCCGGCACGGCGCGATGAGTTCTTGAACTCCGGTCTCTGGGAACGGATCAAGGCCGAGGAAAAAACTGAGCGCGGTGAAGCTACCGATACGATCAGCATTCTGAGCGATATCCCGGTAGGCCTGCCAGGGTTAACGCGCGCCTCGAAGCTGCAAAAGTGTGCCGCGGACGTGGGCTTCGATTGGTCTTATGTCGGACTGATAATCGACAAGGTCGAGGAAGAGCTTGCCGAGCTCAAGGATGCCATTGCAAACGGTGAATCGAAAGACCGGATCGCTGACGAGTTTGGAGATGTGGCGTTCGTGCTGGCTAATGTCGGCCGTCGCCTTGGCGTCGACCCGGAGTCGGCCTTGCGCGGAACGTGCGCAAAATTCATCCGGCGTTTCCGGCATATCGAGGCGGCGCTGGCGGATCAGGGACGCAGGCCAAAGGATGCCGATATCGACGAGATGGAAGCGCTCTGGAATGCGGCGAAACGCGCAGAGATAGACGCCACTTAGCAAGACTAGCCGCTAGAGCGTTGAGAGCAGGGAGTGCCCTACTCTGCAGCGGCCTGGAGACGTGAAGCGCCAGCGACGCGTGCAAGCTTGTCGCGCTTCTCAGGCGCTACTCGGATCCTTAGAGAGACAACGCCTTCACCGAGTTCGGCGCGTGAGATCACTTCGCAGTTCTCATAGATCCAATTGGACAGCGCCCCTTCCTGCGGTTGCACAACGATTTCAAGCATTTGGCGGCGCCGATTAAGCCGGCTTTCAATTTCTGTGAGCAGTGTGTCGAGTCCTGTCTCGCTCACAGCCGACACAAGAATCGCACCATGGCGTGCGGCTTCGTTCTCCGCATGCTCACACGCGGTCGCATCGAGAAGGTCCGCTTTGTTCCAAACCTCCAGCACCCGATCCGGTTCTTCGTCTGCGTTGATCCCGAGATCTGCAAGAACGGCGTTTACATCAGCGCGTTGGCTGTCGGACGCACCATCCGCGATATCGCGGACGTGGAGTATGAGGTCGGCCTCTTGAACCTCTTCGAGCGTCGCACGGAACGCGGCTACAAGGGTCGTCGGAAGGTCTGAGATAAAGCCAACCGTATCGGAGAGAACGGACTTCGACCCGTTGGGCAGACTAAGCGCGCGAATTGTTGGGTCGAGCGTGGCGAACAGAATGTCCTGGGCCAAGACCTCAGCGCCCGTCAGTGTGTTGAAGAGCGTCGATTTGCCCGCGTTGGTGTACCCGACCAGTGCCACCGCTGGATAGGGCACGCGTTGGCGCGATTTCCTGTGCAGCGCCCGCGTCTGGCGAACGTGTTCCAGCTCTTTCTGAATCTTCGTGATGCGCTCTGACAGCAAGCGCCGGTCGGTCTCGATTTGGGTCTCGCCAGGACCGCCCATAAATCCGAAACCACCTCTTTGCCGCTCCAAGTGCGTCCAAGACCGAACCAGTCGACTCTTCTGATAGACGAGATGGGCCAGTTCGACCTGAAGGCGCCCTTCCCGCGTCCGCGCGCGCTCACCGAAGATCTCCAGAATGAGACCGGTTCGGTCCAGCACCTTCGCTTGCCAGGCCTTTTCGAGATTTCGCTGCTGGACTGGCGAAAGCGGGTGATCGACGATGACGACCTCGGCCTCCTCCATGCGGATCACGCCCGCGAGTTCTTCGACTTTGCCTGAGCCGAACAGCGTCGCCGGCTTCGGCTGAGGCACCGGCACCACGCCGCTCGCTTGAATGTTGAGGTCGATCGCGGCCGCGAGACCCACAGCCTCCTCAAGCCGGGCCTGAGGTGTACGCATCGGCGCCGATCTCGTTGCCTGCCGCAGATCCCCTGCCCGGGACTTTCTGGATTTCGACTCTAGGATCGGCACAAAGACAACGGCGCGCACGCGATGCTGTGAGCGCGGCTCTTTGCGTTCTCTCGGTCCCTTTTTACTTGCGAGCTGTTTAGGGTCGGTTTGACGCAATTATTCCGCGGTACCTTCCGCATCGGTGATGTCAGTGAGCTGTATGGGCTGGCCAGGCATGATAGTCGAAATGGCATGCTTGTAGACGAGCTGCGAATGGCCGTCGCGGCGAAGCAGAACACAAAAATTGTCAAACCAAGTCACGACGCCCTGCAGTTTAACGCCGTTGACGAGGAAAATTGTGAGCGGAATCTTGGCTTTGCGAACGTGATTGAGAAAAGTGTCTTGTAAGCTTTGCGTGCGCTCTGTCGGCATGGGCTTATTGTCCCTTTGGTTCACGCTTGATCTCAAATAGGGCTCCGGATTGAGACGAACCGGCGTATGAGGGTCTTAAGACGTAAACACAATTCACATCTCTAAGGTATTAGACTAAGGAGGAATTCCCTTCGTGCACCTCCTCTCGAAGGCGAGTCACCAATATATCTTAACGCATTGCAGCGTTTCTTTCATTTGCTTTATCCACGGCCAATGAAAAGGGCGAGGTCGCGGTTCCCAGCGCCTTTGACGGCATCGGGTTCCGCTAAGGGGCCGGCCTGAAGCGGGTCTTCCCATGAATTAGCCGGGGCTCAGCCTGTGACCAGTGCGTTACTGCGCCCGCTCAGTTCCGGGAACCTCGGGGCTGGTTGAGAATGTCGGCATTTTGATCTCGAGGAGAGAAAAAACACGCGGTTGCAGTGATCTTGCCCGCTCGTGCAAACGCTGGTGGATACCCGTTAGGACTAGCCTGCGCTTGCGTCGCCACGGGAAGGCGCGACGAGGCGCTAGCGTGGCCGCGCCCGTTTCGCCGCTAGTGCGTATACTGACGACGGCTCAAGGAGAACGAGCGGTACTCACGCCGGCTCAACTAGGCGATCAAGAGAAACCCAAGGCTGCGCGGACTATGTTCGCTGCCGAAGCGCTCGCGACTGCAGCTTGAGTAAAGATCAGGCTCTTCCGACGGCGGCGTTTCTTTCGTTGGAATTGACGCCCAGTGCGCGAAGTTTCCGATGGAGCGCGGAACGCTCCATGCCGACAAACTCGGCAGTGCGCGAGATGTTCCCACCGAAACGATTGACTTGGGCCAGCAGGTACTCCCGCTCAAAAATCTCGCGGGCGTCTCTCAAGGGCAGCGACATAAGATGCTCGCCGCCCGCCCCGTTTGGCGTGAGCGGCACAGGAGAGACGATCTCGTCTGGCAGCATATCCGCGGTTACGATCGTGTCCGCATCGCCACCTACCAGGATCATAAGCCGTTCGACGTTGTTGCGTAACTGACGGACGTTGCCCGGCCATTCGTGCGATTGCAAGACGGCCATGGCGTCCTCGCCAATCCGGCGCGGCGGCAGGCCCGAGGCCACCGAGATGGTCTGCACAAAATAGCGAACAAGGTCCGGAACATCCTCTCGACGTTCCGAGAGCCCGGGAATTCGGATCGGGACAACATTGAGCCGGTGATACAGGTCCTCGCGCAGGCGTCCTGCCGAAATCTCCATTTGAAGGTCGTGGCTAGTCGATGACACGACCCGCACGTCGACATGCACCTTCGGGCCACCGCCGAGCCGTTGGAACCGCTGTTCGACGAGCACCCGAAGGATCTTTGCCTGGGTCTCTAGCGGCATGTCGGCAATCTCGTCGATGTAGAGCGTGCCGCCGTGAGCCTCCTCGAGCGCGCCGACTTTTCGCGGCCCCGTGCCTGTGCCCTCCTCCGTTCCGAAGAGTTCCAACTCCATCCGATCTGGCACCATCGCAGCGGCGTTCAGAACGACGAATGGACCGTCGGCACGTTGCGATTTGGCGTGCATCACCCGCGCGGCAAGCTCCTTGCCGCATCCGGAGGGGCCACTGATCAGAACCCGGCTATTTGTAGGAGCCACCTTCTCAAGGGCGTGCTGAAGTTGAGCAATTGCCGGCGACGTGCCGACCATTTCGAAGGAGTAGGAGCTGCGTTCGCGCAGTTCCCGGTTCTCGCGCTTCAGCTTTGATGTTTCGAGCGCACGCGCTGTGATGAGCACGAGCCGGTCGGCCTTGAAAGGCTTCTCGATATAGTCGTACGCACCGCGCTGTATCGCCGAAACGGCGGTTTCGATATTGCCGTGACCGCTGATGATAATGACTGGCAAGTCCGGGTGTGCCTTCTTGATTTCCTCCAACAACTCGAGGCCGTCTAGCCGCGAGCCCTGAAGCCAAATATCGAGAATTACGAGAGAAGGCCTCCTCTCCTCGATTGCTTGCAGCGTTTCGTCACTGTCCTTTGCGACGCGGGTGCCGTGACCTTCGTCCTCGAGGATGCCGGAGATGAGCTCCCTGATATCGGCCTCATCGTCGACGATCAGAATGTCAGACGCCATGGGTTACTTCCTCTTCTTCGACCGGCGCTTCGCGCGTTTCGGGCTTCGCGTCGGGTTTTGCG
>NZ_JBZMXT010000092.1:0-7547 GCF_058506495.1 Methyloceanibacter sp.
GACACGGGGAGGAACCGAAAGTGGGAGCGGCGCTAGAACATAGCCACAGGCCGCGCGATATTGCGAAGCGGCTTGGCCAGGGCCCGAAGGCCAGCTATTTGCGCGACTGGGTCTATGGCGGCATCGACGGAACGGTTACCACGTTCGCTATCATGGCGGGTGTCGTTGGTGCCAACCTCTCCTCAACGGTCGTTGTCATTCTAGGCGTTGCAAACCTTCTAGCCGACGGTTTCTCGATGGCGGCAGGTAATTACACCGGCACGAAGGCCGAATGTGACGAGTACGAACAGCTGGCCCGCATGGAAGAACGGCACATCGAGCTCGCGCCCGAAGGCGAACGCGAGGAGATCCGGCAGATCTTCCGGGCGAAGGGCTTCAAGGGCGATACGCTAGAAAGCGTCGTCGATGTGTTGACCAGGCATCGGAAGAGCTGGGTCGATACGATGATGCGCGAAGAACATGGCCTCCCGTCCATCGTTCGCTCGCCCTTTCACGCGGCGCTGTACACATTTGTGGCCTTTGTGCTCTGCGGCAGCGTTCCGCTTCTTCCCTATCTCCTGGGTGCTGAGAACCCCGAATGGCCCTCAACCATCATGACCGCGGCAACATTCTTCGCGATCGGTTCGCTACGCAGCCGTTGGTCGCCCAAGTCATGGTGGCTTACTGGACTGGAAACGCTAGCCATCGGCATGATAGCCGCAACCGTTGCCTACATCATTGGTTATCTGCTGAAGGGACTAGCCTAAGTCCGTTTCACTTTCGCGCTTCTGGCTGATCGTGCAAGAATCCTAGCTCTTACGAATCGAACTTAGCGCAGTTGAAAGTCCAATCTAGACGCCATGGCAATCCAAGAGCCCCCATTCAGCATCGGCATCGAGGAAGAGTATCTCCTCGTTGACAAGCAAACGCGAGATCTTGTGCCAGAGCCGCCGGCGGCCTTGCTAACCAAAGCGGAAGGCGCGATCAGAGGACAAGTGAGCCCTGAATTCCTGCGCTCACAAATCGAGGTCGGCACCCGAGTTTGCCACTCGGTACAGGAGGCGCGCGACCAGCTAGTGGAACTGCGTGCCACCATAGGCCGTATCGCCACCGAGTTCGGGCTGGCGCCCATCGCGGCCTCGACGCACCCTTTTGCGCATTGGGAAACCCAGCACCATACGAACAAGGAGCGCTACAACGTTCTTGCAAAAGATTTCCAGCACGTCATCCGGCGGATGCTGATTTGCGGCATGCATGTGCACGTCGGGATTGACGACGATGACCTTCGGATCGATCTGCTCGGCCAGGCCCCCTATTTCCTGCCCCACCTCCTGGCGCTGTCGACGTCGTCCCCCTTTTGGCAAGGTGAAGCGACAGGCCTCAAGTCCTATCGCTTGGCCGTATTCGATGAGCTGCCCCGCACGGGAATCCCCCACACTTTCTCCAGCTACAGTGAATATGAGCGCACCATAGAATTGATGGTTAATGCTGGCTTGATCGAGGACGCAACGAAGATCTGGTGGGATTTGCGACCCTCCGCTCGTTTCCCGACGCTTGAGATGCGCATCACCGATGTCTGTCCGTTGCTCGAGGACTCTATCGCGATCGCCGCGCTATACCAGTGTATCCTTCGCCTGCTCTATCGCCTGCGCCGGCAAAACCAACGCTGGCGCCAATATCCGCCTTTCCTAATCCGCGAAAACCGCTGGCGAGCGCAGCGTTATGGCATCGAGGAAGGCATGGTCGATTTCGGCCGCGATGCCATGGTGCCCTTTTCACACCTAATCGAGGAACTATTCGAACTCGTGGCGGAGGATGCGGCCTACTTCGGCTGTGCCGCCGAGGTAGCCCATGCCCGCACAATCCTGCAGCGCGGTACTAGCGCGGACCGTCAGCTCAAATGCTACGAGGCGACAAAAGCCAAGGGAGCGTCAGATCATGAGGCACTTGCGGCCGTGGTGGATGAACTCGTGGCGGAGACGGCAGCGGTGCCCGGCGCCGGAACATCCGCGGTCCTTGAGGGCGAGAAGGCGTGACACGACGTGAACCTAAAGCGTCGTTTGCATTCCGCCGTCCACGTTGAGCGCCGCGCCCGTGATGTAGGCCGCTTCGTCGGATGCTAAGAAGAGCGCAGCGCTTGCGATGTCTTCTGGGGTACCAAAGCGCCGGAGCGGCGTCTGCGTCAGAAGCGCCTTTGCGATACCTGGGTTTTTTATGTAGCGGCCGATCAGCGCCGTCTCGACATAGCCAGGCAGCAACGTGTTCACACGGATCCCATAGGGGGCGTACTCGACTGCCAGACTGCGCGAAAGCGCGGACACCGCACCCTTTGTTGCAGAGTAAACGGCCATCTGCCGAGTGTGCTTCGCCGACATGACCGAAGAGAGATTGACGATCGAGGCCTTGCCCGAGGCGCGCATTAAGTCGAAAGCCTCACGCGCGCATTTCACAGTCCCGTCGAGATTGACGGACCAGACCTTGTCCCACTCCTCGTCGGTCAAGTGACGGAAGTCCGCACGTGCTCCGACGCCAGCATTGTTAACGAGAACATCAAGACGTCCATGTGTCGTCTTGATGCTCTCTATGAGCGCCTTAACCTGAGCAGTGTCGGTAATATCGACGGTGTGCGCCTCGGCGGCACCGTTCGCCGTGACGATCGCACTGGCCGTCTCTTGAGCCGCGTCACCGTCGATATCTGCGACGACGACATGCGCGCCTTCCCGCGCGAAGGTTTCGCAGATGGCGCGGCCGATGCCCGCACCACCGCCTGTAACAAGCGCAATTTTTCCCTCAAGCCGCCGCATCGGATCCCTTGATCGGTATCGGTGGCTCCCACCTCTGCCGAAGGGTTACGAACTCCTCCGCCATGCTTGGGTGGAGCGCCATGGTGGCATCGAAATCGGCTTTGGTTGCGCGCAGTCTCAGTGGGATAGCTGCTACTTGAACGATTTCGGCCGCGTCCGGCCCAACCATATGGAGGCCAAGAACCTTATCGGTCTCCGCGTCAACCACCAGCTTCATGAAGACCGTTTCGTCACGCCCGCTAATGGTTGCGCGCATAGGCCTGAAGCTGGTCTTGTAAACGTCCACCTGATGCTTCTCTCGTGCTTCTTCTTCCGTCAGCCCGACCGTTCCGATCTCGGGTTCGGTGAATACCGCAGTCGGAATGAAACTGTAGTCCATCGCTTTGGGACGGCCTTCAAATACGGTCTCAACGAACGCGGTTCCCTCACGGATCGCCACGGGCGTGAGATTGACCCGGTCCGTCACATCGCCAACTGCGTAAATGTTGTCTACAGACGTCTTTGAGAAGGCATCGACGATCACTTTGCCATTGCCGCCTATCTCGACGCCTACCTCTTCAAGCCCGAGTCCTCTCGTGTTGGGTTTGCGGCCCGTCGCAGCCATCACAGAAGAGGCACGGAGACAATCGCCGTTAGCCAAAACAACTCTAAAGCCATCGCCGCCTTTCTCGATGGAGGCGATATTGCTATCCATGCGCAAATCGACGCCGCGATCGCGCAGGGCCTCGGCCACTGTATCTCGCAGATCCAGGTCGAACCCGCGTAGGATCTGGTCGCCTCGATAGAGCACGGTGACATCGACCCCGAGCCCAGTGAAAATCGAGGCAAACTCCATTCCGATATAGCCTGCGCCGAGAATGACAATGTTCTTCGGCAGGGTTTCGAGCTGGAAGCATTCGTTCGAGCTGATGAAATGCTCCGCCCCCGGTATGGATGGGAAGGCTGGCGCAGACCCAGTAGCTACGAGAATATACTCCGCTGAAACTGGCGCCTCGTGATCGGCAAGGCGAACGCTGTGGCGGTCTTCCAATATCGCTCGTGTCAGAAAACGCTCGACCCCTGCGTTCTCGAGCGTGCGGGTGTATACGCCGTTCAGCCGGTCGACCTCGCGCTGCACGTTGTGAATTAGCGTCGACCAATCGAATTTGAGGTCTTCGTAGGACCACCCGAAGGCAGTCGCATCCTCCAACTCCGCGCCATAACGGCTACCATAGACAAGCAGCTTCTTAGGTACGCAGCCACGTATCACGCAGGTTCCGCCGATGCGGTACTCTTCGGCGATAGCGACACGCTTGCCCAGCTGTGCGGCTAGGCGCGCCGCCCGGACACCGCCGGAACCGGCTCCGATTACGAACAGATCATAGTCATACTTCGACACTTTGGATCGATGCTCCGAATGCTCTCGGTATGCTGCCGAAACGCAAGTGGGTCATGCGCTTGGATGCTTCAAGATTTGTATGCCATTCGCGCCCGCGACAATTGCCATATCGCAAAGACCAAGAAAAAGACCGTGCTCGACGACGCCAGGCACGCGTGTCAGCGCGAATGCTAGCACTTCCGGCTCTGTGATCTTTGGGAAGGCACAGTCGACGATCAGGTTGCCCTGATCGGTAACGAATGGACGGCCGCCCTCGCCTGCCCTCAGTCGAATCTCCCCATCGCACCCGGCTTCGGCCGACAGCGCCTGAATCAACTGCATCGTCGCTTTCAGACCGAAGCGTACGACTTCGATCGGCAGTGGATGTGATCCCAGTGTTTGCGAGAGCTTCCGGCTATCCGCGATGACGACCATGCGCTCCGATGCCGTTGCGACGATCTTTTCGCGCAGAAGCGCCCCTCCGCCGCCCTTGATCAGACGAAGCTGGTCGTCGATCTCGTCAGCACCATCCACGGTCAGGTCCAGATGCGGCGTGTCGTCTAGCGTCGTTAGTGGAATGTTCAGCGCTTCGGCATGCACGCGCGTCGCCTCGGAAGTTGGGACGCAAATGACCTCAAGACCATCTCGTACCCGCGTGCCGACCTCCTCGACAAACGGTGCGGCCGTTGACCCCGTGCCAAGCCCAAGCCGCATTCCCGGCTTGACGAGATCTATGGCGGCCTTGGCGGCCGCGGCCTTGTACCCTTCGATTGTCCTTGCGCTTTCAGACATCAACCGCCAAGCCCCTCACTTTAAAGGCCCCCCATCATGACGTATTTCAGCTCCAGAAATTCTTCGATTCCATGATGGGACCCTTCGCGGCCCAGGCCTGATTCCTTCACGCCTCCAAACGGTGCTGCTACCGAAGAGATCATTCCTTCATTGACGCCGATCATGCCATATTCCAGGGCCTCGGCCACCCGCCATGCGCGCGAAAGGCTCTGCGTGAAGAAATAGGCCGCAAGCCCGAACGGCGTATCGTTGGCTAGCGTGACAGCCTCGCGCTCATCGTGGAAACGGAACAGTGCAGCGACGGGGCCGAAGGTCTCTTCCTGTGCGATCCGCATGTTAGGCGTCATTTCCGTCAGAATGGTCGGCACGTAGAAGGTACGCCCAAGTTGGTGCCGCTCACCGCCTACGAGAAGCTTAGCGCCATGGCTGACCGCATCCCGCACATGGGCCTCGACTTTCTTGAGACCCTCTTCGCTAATGAGCGGGCCTTGGTTTACCTCTGTCGCCGTCCCAACACCGACCTTGAGCTGAGAAACGGCCTCAGCAAGCTTCTTGGCGAAGCGCTCGTAGATGCCGCTCTGCACGAGGATGCGGTTGGCGCTAACGCAGGTCTGGCCAGAGTTCCGAAACTTGGATGCGACAGTGCCAGCCACTGCCGCATCGAGATCTGCGTCATCGAATACGATGAAGGGCGCGTTACCGCCGAGTTCTAAGGAGAGCTTTTTCACCGTATCGGCGGACTGGCGCATCAATAGCTTCCCGACCTGTGTCGAGCCGGTGAATGTAATCATGCGTACCTTCGAGTTGGACGTGAGTTCGCCACCAATGGCTTCGGCGTTACCCGTGACCACATTCAGTACGCCAGCAGGCAACCCAGCCCGGCAAGCCAGCTCCGCAAGCGCAAGAGCCGTAAGCGGTGTCTCGGGGGCGGGCTTCACAATCACCGTGCAGCCCGCAGCAAGAGCCGGCGAAATCTTCCGCGTGATCATCGCTAACGGAAAATTCCAGGGCGTGATGGCCCCGACGACGCCCACCGGCTGTTTCATCACGAGAACGCGGCCACTCTGCTTGGGCGTCGGGATAATCTCACCAAGGACGCGTTTGGCTTCTTCCGCGTAGTGCTCGGTAAAAGAAGCCCCGTATTCGACTTCAGCACGTGCCTCGGCGAGAGGCTTGCCCTGCTCCATGGTAATGATGCGCGCAAGGTCCTCCGCGTGATCCTGTTGAAGCTCGTACCAGTTACGCAGGATTTTTGCCCGGTCCACTGCCAGCAAGCCACTCCACTCGGGAAACACGCTATTGGCAGCGTCAATAGCGGCCTTCGCCTCGCGAGCACCAAGATCGGGCACGCGGCCAACGACAGCGCCTGTCGCCGGATTGACGACATCAAGCGCGGGCGTACCCGTCCAAGCGCCACCAATTAGACATTGGTTCTTGTTCAACGTTGATGCCTTAAGCTGCATAACCCGCTCTCTACGCCGCCGCTTGCACAACGGCAAGTCACGTGTGAGAGAAAGATGCATGTTAGAGGGCGCAACAATTGTCTTTGATCTCGATGGCACGCTGGTCGACACCGCACCAGACCTCACCAACGCACTAAACCATGCGCTAAAATTACATGGGCATCCGTACGTTGAGCCGGCTCTCGTTCGCGAGGCCGTAGGGCGTGGCGCGCCCGCCATGATCTATGAGGCGTTGGGTGTCGAGACTGGTACGGATGAGATCCTCGCCGACTTCCTGATCCACTATGAGGCCAATATCGCCGTCGAAAGCCAGCCCTTCCCTGGTGCCGTGGCGCTCCTGGAGCGTTTAAGAGCGCAGGGCGCACTCTTGGCCATCTGCACGAACAAGCGCGAGCGGCTTGCCGGGCTATTGCTCAAAGAACTCAGGCTGGACCATCATTTCGCGGCGATCGCAGGCCGCGATACATTCGAAACCTCCAAGCCTCATCCCGGCCATTTGCTGGGGGCGATTGCAGCCAGCGGCGGCGACCGGACGCGCGCCGTCATGGTGGGCGACAGCGCTGTCGACATTCAAGCGGCGCAGTCGGCTGGCATCCCTTCGATCCTTGTCTCTTTTGGCTATTGCCCGCCAACGCAAGGTCCGCGCCCCACCGTCACCATCGACAATTTCGATACCCTGGAGGCCGAAGCTGGAATCCTGCTCAAAAGCTTGACAGACAGCGACTCGAGCCCATCCTTATAGCGCCGGGCAAACGCGCCGGAATATCGCCCCAGTCTAAGAAGCGGCTACAATCAACAGCCACAATTGGGCGCTAGTTACGGGAACAGAGCTTTTTGCGCCAAGGAGCAACGGAATGCGCAGACTGATCACAATGAGCGCGTGTATGGTCTTGTTGGCGGCGGGAACCGCCCAGGCCCAAGAGTCTGAACCAGACGCTGGAACGGCCTGCGTTAACCAACTTGCGGAAACCGAAACGCTCGTTGATCAGACGGTCAACGCCAAGGCGCTCGACGAAGGCGACGTTGAAGAAGTGAACATGCTGCTGGACGAGGCCGACGCAGCCTGCACAGACGGCGATTTTGACAAGGCCACGGAGACCTTGTCGAAGGTCAAGGGCATGCTGAAGCCGGCCCCGGCAGCGGAAACCGCAG
>NZ_JBZMXT010000093.1:0-7508 GCF_058506495.1 Methyloceanibacter sp.
AAGCGATGTCAAAGGCTATGCGCGACAGGCAGTAAAGCTCTGCTCGTTAATGAAGCGACTGGTCGTGATTGCCTCATCAGTAAAAATCGGCCATCAACGAAGGCGATGATGAGGAGACGTGAGCATTTCAGCACGTGGATGATAAGCAAAGCCATCAGGCCAATCTTGGTCGATACCGAGGACCGTACCTATGCAAGCATCTCACTCGCTTAATGGCAACATATCCAGGTATGCATAGGTCTCAAACCGATCACTTCGAGCTGTAGGTAAAGGTATGAGACCTCTCCCTGGCATTTTCGCAGTTTCCCTGACCCTCGCCTTGACCGCATGCTCCGAGGAACAAGCTGAGGCGCCTGCTGCGCCCCCCGTAAAGACCGAGACCGCACCGCCGGCAGCTGCAACTGACCCGACACCCGCTGGTGACGCCGGAAGCAACAATGATAAGGCCGGCTTCCAGGCGCAGCCGTTCTTCGCTCAGATGGTGCTTGAGGATGTCACCTTCCAAGTCGAGAGCCCAAACGATAGTTCGATCAATCGGGTTACTGTTCGGAGCGAGGGCCCCGAAGGCCCGATAGGTCAGATGGAGGCAGAGGCCGACGGCACCATTACCAACGTCGAGATCGAGGACCTCAACGCCGACGGCTACCCTGAGATCTATGTCTATGTCACTTCAGCCGGCAGCGGTTCTTATGGATCACTGATTGCTTACGCTTCGAACCAGAACAAATCGCTTAGCCAGATCTACCTGCCCTCGATTGAAGATGATCCCGCGATCTCGCAGGGGTACATGGGTCATGACGAGTTCGCAGTCGGCGAGGGAGCTTTCTTGCGCCGCTTCCCGATCTACAAGGATGGCGATACCAACGCTCAACCTACGGGCGGCACTCGGCAGATCCAGTACAAGCTGGAGGCCGGTGAGGCAGGCTGGATCCTGCGTCAGGACCGGGTTGTTGAGTTCTGACGATGAACTTGAGGAAGAGTCGTAAGAAAACGAAATGCTCTTCAGGTAGAAGAAGCCTAACCAAAAAAGGCCGGGCTCCCCTTTGCGGGGCGTTATTTTGCCCTCACGCCTGGTGGATGCCCGAGGCCGGCCTAGCTCTTGCTGCGGCGCAAGATTGACAGCAGATGCCATTGGTAGTGGACTATCAATGCGCCGTACCTTCGGGTGAGGCGCGACGTCCAGAGATGGATGTCAGGGAGGGCGGCTTTCGAGCCGCCCTTACCTGTATCTGGCCTCATTTCGCAACCTATGACCGCTTTGGGTCATTAGCTGCCCTCAGAACGCGACTTGGCGACGACTGCTTTACACCCGAAAGCAGACGTCCTCAGCTTGGGCATTGCTGTCAGCTAAGTGCCAAAAGCAGACATCCGCTACATCGAGGCATTGCTCGATCTCACACGACTTCAACGGTGCTGAGCGTGGCGAGTAACAGACGACCGTATCATTCAGGACCTCATCAATACGTGAGGCCAGGAAGGTAGCGATGAAGTGCACAGCGGCCTGCCGTCCTCAGAGGACGATCTTGAAGTCGAAGCGGGCAGCACACATTTATCCGGTAGTGCCCCCATCCCTGCGTGGGCATTCGCAGGGGCGCCACTAGTACCTCGTAGTCTGTGATAGCGTCGCGCTCCTGCCCTCTGTTCTTCCGGCCCAGACCAGTTCGCCCTTCAGCCGCGATCCGGTGTCCCAGCCTCCCTCGTTAGATCCCCCGCGCATCGTCACTGTAGCAAATGGCGCAGGCGACACGAACTAGTCGAGCAAGAATCCGATGAGAAGTAGGATGGCCAAGAACGCCGTAACATAGAGCATGGCTTTCTTGCGCTTGCTTGCGGCCGGATCACGTTCAGAGCGGTTCTCGTCCACCTAGGGTCTCCCGTTTGGGAGACGAGCATAGCAGACAAAAAGAGAGCCCCGGCGACTCCGCCGAGGTTCAGGTCTTATGGACATACTAAGTGACTTTGATTGGAGAGGGATACTAGTTGCCCCTAGGTCTGATTAGGATCGCTTCGCGACCGCAACGCCCGTCGATTAGTCCTTACTCATCATCGTCATCATCATCGTCGTCGTCATCATCATCGTCGTTGTCATCATCGTCGTCGTCATCATCGTCGTCGTCGGCGTCATGATCGCCGTGTGACATTGCAACCATGAACGAGTCGGTAACCTTGGCCTCTTCAGCCGAAGTCGCGTAACTCAGGGATGGAAGCGCCCCCAAGCCGACCAAGAGAGCAATGGCGAAAATCAAGGAACTCAAAAACTTCAGCATCTTTGTGGTCCTCACTTCGTTTGTGCAGTCCGACACTGCGCGACGCTAAAAGTGACTCAAACTCAGGAATCCGCAACACAAAAAGGTCATCACCCAGAAGTGTGTCTGGGGCCGGGTTAGATGGACTATTGGGGCTTTGAACCAACGCCCGCGCCAAGCCGACGATACGGAGACCGGCAAATTCGGGCGCTCTCTATGGCAGGGAGGCGAGGAGTGCGGATGAGGTGCCCCAGTATAAACCGGGATTGTACACTGGGGCACCAGCTAGGGAGTGGGCCTCGCGTCATGCGAGATCAGCTTCCGCCTGCGCCTGTCGAGCCTAAGCCGGTGGCGACGGCGTAACAGATGGTAGTGACACTGGCGATTCGAATAACCCCGCATATTTACTGGGTTAGTCCCCGCTTCATGGCAATGGCAACGGCATGTGCGGTGCTGGTAACGTCGAGTTTTTGCCGGATGTTTTGAATGTGCCATTCAACGGTGCGTCGGGAGATGCCGAGTATGGTCGAAATCTCGTCCGCCGTCTTGCCATCGGCAACCCATTGAAGAACTTCGGCCTCTCGCTTGCTTAGGAGAGGATCGCGGTCCCTTGCGTTAATCATCATCGCTATAAGATTGCCACCGGCATCCGCTATTGGCTGGACGGCGCATTGCACGACGAGGCTCCCAGAGGGGAGTTCCAATGTGACCTCCGAGCGATGTTCGACCCCATAGCGTTTCACTGAACGCACAAGCCGCTCAAGCTTGTCAGAGGCGCGCGGGCTATTGGCATACCACGGTGCCCGCCATGCCGGGAGCCCAACTACGTCCGGCACGCGCGAGCCCGTGAGAGTTAGGACAGCTTGATTGGCTGAAAGCCGTATGCCGTCCAGAGAGATCAGCGCTTGGTACTGCGACATATTTGTTGTGTAACAGATCTAGGCTGAAAAGTCAGCGCACCTCCCTAACGTCGCTTGCAGAAAGCACTCCACCCTAGTCGACGCAGCTGTCAATTTGCGCAAAGGCCGAAATTAGATGGCAGAAGGCAGAGCCAGGCTTCAAGCGGATGAGATTTTCGGAAAGGACGGCCGTTCTACCCGCAATACTACGGGGGCAGCTGAAGTTGCCCCAGCATAATATGAGAATTGAGGAGAGCCATGGAAGTTGGGCCTGATCCTGGAGGCACGAAATGGCGAATTACGGGGAGTACGCGTTCGAGGAAATTCTCGACATTCTTTCTGCAGGCATCCTTCTGACAGATGACAATGCGAGCGTTCTTTATATGAATGTGGCCGCCAAGCACCACGTCGAGGCGTGTGATGCGGTCTGTATCGTAAATCACTGTCTGAGGGCCGTAGACGGCGCGGCGCGTTCCTCACTTCGCAAAGCTCTTACCAAGCACCCGGACGATAGGGCAGGAACCCCCTCGCAAACGAGGTCGATTGCTTTGCCGGGTATTGAGACCAAAGGCCTGGTCGCGACGGTCATGCCGTTGAATCGGAGCAGCGGCCCAAGCCTGCGGCTCAAAGCAACCGCAGCAGTCTTTCTTGAATCGCCGCTTGAAGAATTGCATCTCCCCTATGCCGCTTTTGCCGACCTCTATGGTCTGACCGGCGGCGAGTTACGTCTGCTGAGGTCCATATCTTGCACACATGATGCTCAGAAAACCGCTGTAGAAATTGGCATCAAAAGGTCCACGGCAAGGACGCACCTAAGCCACATCTATGCCAAGACCGCCACATCGAAACTATCTGACTTGTTGTCGCTCTTTGCACACTCGGTACTCCGGTATGAGCTGTTGGATGAGTTTTCAGACGACGAAGCGGCGCATAAATCTCCTCGTACAAGGACGATTTATGAGTTGGCCCGCAATCGATACGCGTGTCCATATGGCCCGTAGGAAAACAAACCGATACGTTATAAGAGCAGCCGCATGGATGCTCGGTTGTGCAGAACACATCTGCTCGGGTCTGAGCGATTGGCGAATTTAAGAATGTCGCCACTGCGGTAGCAAGAGCGACTGTGGTGAACATCATGCGTCCTCTACTCGGCTTCGCATTAAGCAGAAAGACGGACACCCCCGATAGGCATGCCCACCTCTTCCTCCAGACGAAACGGCATAACTGCCGGTTCATCTCCTAGTGAGGATTGGCTGCAAATTCGGTTTTCCGCTGAGTGCTGACTGTCAATGACGTTGTAGAGATACGGACTATCATGTAGCCCAGCCATGCTGGAAACCGCGGACATGACGACCAAACCCAAGGCTAAGAAGAGTGTTTTCATCGGAACACTCCTGACTTCCCTTCGGCTTACAAACATTGATACGAACGCAAACACCGAGAGTGTTTGAATCCTACTGCCGCCTGTCCATTGAGGCGTCATCCAACAGGTTGATGACACCATTAATTTGTGGCCGCCACGAGAGTCGATAAAGGCAAACGCACTGCGCCGACTGCAAAATCTGTAGAACAATGCGGCCATCGACAATGTCCGCTTTGGGTCATTAGCTGACATCAGGTCGCAACCCAGTGACGACTGCTTTGCACCCATAAGCAGACATCGCCGGCTCGGATATTGAGGTCTGCTTGGTGCGAGAAGCGGACCTGGCTGAGAGGGGATAGAAAAAGAATGCAACCCTCAAATACGGTCGGGGGGTTATTATTAGTCGGTCAGTCGCCCAACAGTGGGGCAAACGTCAGTCATTCAGCCCATAGGTTAGGCTAAATCTATGCCGTCCAAGCTAATCTGTTCTATTTGGTCGTTGGTAGCAGTTCCCTTGGTTTGCACAAACCTACTTTCAACCAGCGCATTTGCCGCCGGCAGTTTGCCAGGTCGCAATGTCTTACTCAGTGCGCCTGCCCCGTTGGTGGTCGAGGTGGGTAAAAAGTACAAAGGCAAAGGCAAGAAAGCTCATAAACACGGAGGCAAATATAAGGGAGGTCATCACGGCAAGGATAAAGGGAATCGTCACATCCGACATTGGTCGCACAAGCATCACTACGGCGATTTTGTCGCGGGCGTGGCGCTCGGGACCATCCTGGGCGTAGCTGTCGCCGGGATTGCGCCTCGTCCGCCTTCCTCTGAGCTCTGTTGGTATTGGACCGACCCCTCGATGAGCCGTGGCTACTGGGACTATTGCTACTAAACGACGGCGCCAGCGTTCTTGCCAATGTCCAACCAGGCAAACACGTGGGATGCCGACGCGACAGCCGGTCCTCGATGTCCGCTTTGGGTCATTGGCCGAGATCCGAGCGCGACTTAGCGACGACCGCTATACACCCTTGAGCAGACATAAGCGCGGTCACGATAAGGGCCGCAAAGTACCATAAGCGGACTTTTTTCTCTGAATGGCTGAAGGCAACCGCCCCGGCGCGCTCGTTGATATAATGTTTGGGTTTGTACACTGCGCCCGTCGTGAATAGCAGCAGCAATGCGTTTTAGCCTTCTCAGAACATTAGGGTACTTCGCCGGTGGGCTCTGGACAGCCTGGGGTGGACGAAAGCGTATCGAAGCAAAGCAGCTTCACAACTTGCGGCGTCTCGTGGAAAAGGCGCGGCGCGACTCCCCCTTGTTCCGCAGGCTTTACGCGGATCTGGGGCCATCAAGCGAGGTCCAACTGCAGGAATTGCCGGTGACCCGCAAACCCGATCTTATGAGCGAGTTCGACGACTGGCTGACAATTCGTTCTCTTCCCCTCAACAAGGCCCGTGATCATCTCCGGGATATGAGGAAAATTGGCGTGCCTATCGGCGATGTCGCGATTTTCCGAACCTCCGGGACATCGGGCGAACCAGCGGTCATCGTACTGCCCTCATCCTTCCTGGAGTATTGTTATGGAATTTCGATGGCCCGCTTCGAACGATACCACTGGAAGCTCGTCCGGGAGATGCGAAAGCGCGGCATGAGGGTGACGGTTACCGGTGGCAACGGACACTTTGCCGGCGTCGGGTTCAACAAATTGATGAACTATCTGCATCCGAGGCTAGCGAGGGGGTTGTCCTTTATCGAGGCCGAGCAGCCAATCGGCCAGCTCGTTGAACAACTCAACGCGATCCCGAACGTCTCCTGCATCGTGACCTACCCAAGCATGCTGACGATCCTCGCCAAAGAAAAGGAGGCCGGGCGACTGCAGATCGCGCCGGTGCTCTTCAACACGGGAGGCGAGACCCTCACGGATGATCTACGCGGCCGGGTTCACCGGGCCTTCCCCTCGCTCAGATACAACATCATCGATGCCTATGCCTGCACCGAGTGTCTGGTAGTATCGTTCGTGTGCAGCCATGGGCGGAAGCATGTGCACGAAGACTGGGTTATCCTCGAGGCGGTCGATGCAGCGATGCGGCCCGTTCCCGACGGCACGCTGTCGGCAACCGTGCTACTGACGGTACTCGCCAATAACGTTCAACCCTTCGTCCGATATGACCTCGGCGACTGCATTCGTTTCCACCCAGACCCATGTCCCTGTGGGTCGCCGTTCCGCAGTTTTGAGGTGGAAGGGCGCGAGGCGACGCTCGTTCGTGTGAGCGACGTGACGCTGTCGCCGCTCGTTTTCGATCTGGAGCACGAGCAAGCAAGGCGCATCCAGCTGGTCCAGACCAGCGAGAAAGATTTCGAGGTGCGAATAGAAGCAGCCGATGAAGCGGCGGCAGGTAGTATCTTTCAAGAAGTCATCCAATCGGTGAAACGAGTGTTTCGCGAGAACGGGTTAGGGGACGTGGCGGTACGAGAAAGTCAGGCAGCGCCCGAGTTCACCGCGAGCGGGAAGTTTCATGAAGTCTTACCTTTGCGAGGTGCCGACCCGCGAACATGACATGACCTCAGACCTCCATGTCCGCTTTGAGCCGGAAAGTAGAAATACCAATTTGTGCGCAGTACGAGGCAGGCGAACTCATCCGACGCCGCCAGGGGCCGCCTGGATGTGCTGGCAACATGATGGTAGACATCAGAAGGGAATGAGGAGCAGCGCTGCGAGCGTCCCCGAGGCTCTGCCAGGTAAGGGACCCATTCACGCTGTTCTCTGAACCTAAGGTATGGAAGCCCAAATACTTCGTCCGAAGCCAAGACTATCCCGCACTGCAAACCCGTGAGACTAGTTGTCGCTAAGACAGGTGAGCCTGTAAGTGTAGAGCTCGGCCCTCTTCGCGATCTCTGATGGTGATAGTTCATCTGACGACGACGCCATCAAGGGCTCAACGCCATTGGCCCTCAAAAATCGCTGCGCCAAGTGTCCCTGGAGCGCGAAGTTCACATTCTGAAGCCCAC
>NZ_JBZMXT010000094.1:0-7423 GCF_058506495.1 Methyloceanibacter sp.
GGCCCGCGGTGCGGGTCGTGTAAGGCAGGCCTTCCAGAAGGGCGTGAACACGCGGTAGGGGCGTCCGTCCTTCGTGACAATGTCTTTGGGTGCGTAAAGCAGTCGACCAGAATGAATGTGAAACGCGACACCGTGCTCCTGACATTGTGCGGCGATGTCATTCTCGGAACGTGTGCCGAAGGGTTCAAAGCTCTGTGTGGCATGAACCGCAGTGGCGCCCGTCTCACCAATGATTCTCTCAAAGACGTCACGTGTCGGGCCCTCACGCAGAATCAGCGCGCCGCCAAGCTCTTTTAGCGAAGCATCCAGCGCCTTGAGGCTCTGATGCAGCCACCAACAGGATGCGCCGCCAGCGGGCAGCGTGCCTGGCGTATCGCAGTCGTGAATATAGAGCGGCAACACCGGAGCGCCGGATCGCGCCGCGGTGGCTAGCGCCTCATGGTCGGCAAGCCGCAGTTCCTTCCGGAACCAGACGATCGCAGGCCTTTTCGTTGCTTTGCCCATCAGTTCTTCGTGGCCTCCAAGGCGGCCTCGTGAAGCGCGCGTGAGTCGTCTCCGAAGCAGCAGAACACGACCCGCGTCATGTCTGGGACGTCGGGCAACGTCTCGCGGACGGTCCTCAGAGCAATGAGTGCGGCCCGGTCGGGCGGGAAACCGTAGATGCCGGTCGAAATGGCAGGGAAGGCAATCGAGGAGAGACCTTTCTGCGCGGCAAGGTGCAAGGCGCTTCGGTAGCAGTTCGCAAGCTGGTTGCCCTCATCGCGCTCCCCGCCTCCCCAAACGGGGCCGACCGAGTGGATCACGTATTTGGCCGGAAGGTCGAAGCCTGGCGTGAGTTTCGATTCGCCTGTCCGACAGCCGCCCAATGCTGCGCAGGCTGTGGCGAGTTCTGGTCCGGCCGCGCGGTGGATCGCGCCGCACACCCCGCCGCCAGGGGATAGCGCCTCATTCGCTGCATTGACGACGACGTCAACATCCAGCGTGGTAATGTCTGCGTTGATTATATCGATAGGGTCTTCCATCGGCTCATAGATGGCAGCGAGCGTCGCGGGATCAAGCCTCAACGCGCTAGCTCCCGCGTCATTTCAACTTGACCCGTGTAGATGGCGTTATGTTATATCACAAGTATGAGTAAGGCTCATCATCACCCGGGCAGCAGTTCGGCAACTAAGCTTTCACCAAACCAGCGCAAGGTTTTGGGGTGTCTGCGCGAGGCGGGCGAGCCGATGAGCGCTTACGCTATTCTCGACAATGTGCGGAACGTCGGCATTTCGCATCCCCCCACGGTCTACCGCGCCCTCAACGATCTCATGAGAAAGGGCATGGTGCACCGGCTCGAGTCGCGTTCCGCCTTCATCGCTTGCGGTCACGGCGGATGCGACGGGCGCTTCGCCTTCGCCATTTGCAGGGCGTGCGACAAGGTCGTAGAGATACACCTCGACAGTAAGGAACAATCGCGGCTTTTGGGTTTCGCGCCGGCCGAGATCGCGCCCGAGCAAGTCACGCTGGAAATCTCTGGATTGTGTGAGGCCTGCCGGCCCGCGGTGTCCTAGAGAACGCGCTAGGGAGAGGATCAGGCCGTGCTGCTTGATGGTTCGCTGCAGCCGAAACGGAGCGTGCGCGTCCACGTGCGCCCCTCAGGTTTCTCGCTATTTCGCGCATCAACGATCCAGCGCCTTTTGCTGGTTGCGGCGGCACTAGTTGTGCTCTGGTTAGCGGTCTTGTGGGCGGTGCAGTGAGGAGAGTCTCTTGAAGACGTTGTCTCCTGCAATCAGCTTTGAAAATCTGACGCTCGGTTACGACCGGCATCCGGCGGTTCACCATATTTCGGGCGACGTGCATCAGGGTGCGCTTCTCGCCATTGTTGGATCGAATGGCGCCGGAAAGTCGACACTGCTCAAAGCGATGGTTGGGGAGTTGAGACCGCTCAGTGGCCGCATTAACTTCCACGGGCATGGTAAGCGCGAAATCGCCTATCTGCCCCAAGTTGTCGACATCGACCGTAGCTTCCCCATTTCGGTGTTTGACTGTGTCGCCATGGGTCTTTGGCACGAAATCGGTGCTTCTGGAGGGCTTGACCTTGGCTGCATTGAACGTGTCGCCGCCGCGCTTGATGCCGTCCACTTGACGGAGCTTGCGGGACGCGCCGTCGGGGCCCTTTCGGGCGGACAGTTCCAGCGCGTCCTATTCGCGCGGCTGCTTTTACAGGATGCCAAGATCATTCTCCTCGACGAGCCGTTCCGGGCCGTCGATGCGAGGACGATTACCGACCTCATCGGGCTGATCGAGCGTTGGCATGCGGAGGGTCGCACGATTGTCGCCGTCCTACACGACATCGACGTCGTGCGCCGATACTTTCCCGAGACATTGCTATTAGCGCGTAAGGTGCTGGCGTGGGGGCGGACGCCCGACGTGCTGACGCCCGTCAATCTGGAGCTATCCCGTCGGTTCCACGAAGGCTATGACGAGCAAGCGGCGGTTTGCGAGCACGACGAGGCGCGCGAGACCGCATGATCGATACGCTTCTCGAACCGTTTGCCGAGTTTGCCTTCATGCGCCGCGCGCTCGTGGGATCTCTTGCAATCTCTATGACTGCGCCGCCGATCGGGGTCTTTCTGGTGCTGCGCCGAATGAGTCTGATGGGCGATGCCATGGGCCACGCGATCCTACCCGGCGCCGCCATTGGCTATTTGCTTGCGGGGCTCTCTCTATTCGCCATGAGTCTTGGCGGCTTCGCCGCTGGGCTTGCGGTCGCTGTGGCCGCGGGTCTGGTCGCGCGCTCTCAGATTATCCGAGAAGATGCCAGCCTTGCAGGGTTTTACCTTCTCGCGTTGGCTCTCGGTGTTTTCATGGTGTCTGTGCACGGCACCAACGTGGATCTACTCCATGTGCTGTTCGGTTCGGTTTTGGCGGTCGACGATACTGCATTGCTGCTCGTGGCTAGTATTGCGACCGTCTCGCTGACCACACTGGCGGTGATCTATCGTCCCTTGGTCCTGGAGTGCTTCGACCCTCATTTCCTGCGGTCCGTCAGCCGGTGGAGTTCGCCGACGCATCTCATCTTCCTTGTGTTGGTCGTGCTCAACCTTGTGGCTGGCTTCCAAGCGCTTGGCACGTTGATGGCGGTCGGCATTATGTTGCTTCCCGCAGTGAGCTCGCGTTTCTGGGTCAACAGTGCAGGGGGCATGATCATGCTTGCCGTCGCTGTCGCGTTCATCTCAAGCGTGGCCGGGCTGCTTGTCTCTTATCACTACAGCGTTCCGACAGGCCCGACAGTGATTCTGGCTTGCGGTGTGTTCTACCTTTTCTCGATGCTCGCGGGTGTGCGGGGCGGCGCACTCTGGGGGCTGATACCGCGCAGACACCTTGAAGCGTGACTCTTCCATCCATTGCGATACGGAGTAAACAGACTATGCGTATCAGATTGATGCCTGTTCTCGCTGCCGCCGCTTTTGCTTTCGGCGTTTCCACTCATGCGGAGGCCGCTGACAAGGTGAAGGCGGTCGCCTCATTCAGCATTCTTGCCGATATGGTGCGGAACGTTGGCGGAGAGCGCGTCGAGGTCACGGAGCTCGTCGGCCCGAACGGCGATGCGCACGAGTTCAACCCAACGCCAGCTGATGCCAAGAAGCTCGCGAGGGCAGACATCTTTTTCGTTAATGGTCTCGGCTTTGAAGGCTGGATGGAGCGGCTGGAAACATCTTCCGGCTTCGATGGTAGCACCGTCGTCGCGACGAAAGGAGTGAAGGCTCTGACGGTTGAAGAGGAAGATGAGCACCTTCATGACACCGTTCCGGAAGAACACGCTAATGACGACCACGGTCATAACAATCACGATCGCGACAAGCATGCCGGAGGTCACCATCACCGTCACGGCGCTACGGATCCCCACGCATGGCAGAGCCTTGCGAATGGCGCGATCTACGTGGCGAATATTCGCGACGGGCTGATCGCCGCGGACCCCGAGGGCGAAGCGGTGTACAAGGCAAATGCGAAAGAATATTTAGCAGCGCTCAGGAAAGAAGACGCCGCCGTTAAGACCGCGCTCGCAGCCCTGCCTGAGACCCACCGTAAGATCATCATGAGCCATGACGCCTTTGGCTATTTTGGTGATGCTTACGGGCTGGAAATTCTTGCGCCAAAGGGTGTAAGCACGGCGAGTGAGCCGTCGGCTAAAGACGTTGCGAAAATTATTCGTCAGATCCGGAAGGACAAGATTCCGGCGGTGTTTCTAGAGAACGTCGCCAACGCAAGAATGCTGGAGCAGATCGCGAAAGAATCGGGCGCTCAGATCGGCGGGACGCTCTACTCGGATGCGCTCTCCGAAGCAGACGGGCCGGCACCAACCTATATCGACATGTTCAAGTACAACGCGAAGACGCTGACTACGGCGCTTTCCTCCTAAAGTAGCAAACGGGCTTTGCGGGGCGGCTGATCGCGCCGCCCCGCATTCTCTTCCGCCGGTGGCTCTCTGGGCACTCCTGCGCCTCGATGAATAATGTTATAATATAAGGTTGGGTTTGATATGGACAAACAACTCATGGACCACCTTCAAAGTGCCACGCCGGGTAAGGACAAGCGCCTTCCCGTCACCGTCCTTTCCGGGTTTCTCGGCGCCGGAAAAACGACCTTGCTTAATCGTGTGCTCTCCAACCGCGAGGGTCGCAAAGTAGCGGTCATCGTAAACGACATGAGCGAAGTCAACGTTGACGCGGAGCTTGTGAGAAAAGGCGGCGCAGACCTGTCGCGCACGGACGAAGCCCTTGTGGAAATGTCGAACGGCTGCATCTGCTGTACGCTCCGGGAAGACCTCTTGCTCGAGGTTCGGCGGCTCGCCGACGAGGGGCGCTTCGACTACCTGCTGATCGAATCCTCGGGCATTTCAGAACCGCTGCCGGTCGCCACGACGTTCGACTTCCGGGACGAGGAAGGCACTAGCCTGTCGGACGTCACGCGGCTCGATGCGATGGTGACCGTGGTCGATGCGGCTGGCATCGTCGGTGACTATCAGTCCCAAGAGTTTTTGACCGATCGCGGGCTAGGCGCAGACGAGACGGATGTGCGCCCGCTCGTTTCGTTGCTCGTTGACCAGATCGAGTTCGCCGACGTGATTGTGCTTAACAAGCTCGATATCGCGACGCCGGAACAGGTCGCGGCCGCGCGTGCGATCATCCGATCCTTGAATAGCGGCGCAAAGATAATCGAGACCAGCGAGGGGAAGGTCCCGCTCGATGAGATTCTCGATACCGGTCTCTTCGACTTCGGAGCTGCACAGACTCACCCAACCTGGTTCGAAGAGTTGAACGGGTTCAAGGACCATACGCCCGAAACCGAGGAGTATGGGATCACGAGCTTCACATACCGGGCACGGGCGCCGTTCGATCCAAAGCTGCTCCACGCATTCTTCAACCAGAGCTGGCCAAACGTGATCCGAGCGAAGGGCTTTTTCTGGCTGGCCTCGCGGCCGCAATGGGTCGGCGAGTTGAGTCAGGCCGGTGCGCTCGTCCGGCACGAAGGCATCGGCTACTGGTGGGCCGCAGTGCCGCGGTCGCGCTGGCCCGATGACAACGATGCCGTCAAGGAGGTCATGAGGCGCTGGGACGACACTTGGGGCGATCGGCGCCAAGAGCTGGTCTTCATCGGCACGATCGCCATGGACCGGGAGGCCATCACCAGCGCGCTTAACGACTGCCTCATGAAGAATCCGCGAAAGGTGGGCATCAACGACGAGGAATGGCAGTCCCTCCCTGATCCGTTCCCAGCGTGGAGGGCTTAGAACAAAGCTCGGGACCCGTGTAATAAGGGCCCATGGCTGATGGTTTTCGGCGTTGGATTTTGGTGGGGCTCGCGCTGTTCGGCGCAGCAATCGCTTATGCTGCGCTCGGCCCCGCAAACTTGCAGATCAGGCTGGGATTGCATTGGCTGCTGGAGCATTTCTTGGTGTTTTTCGCCGTAACGGTGCTCGCCTGCGTCGCCTATCCTCAGCCGATGCGCGTGGCCGCGGTCTTGCTGCCCTTCGCTGTGGGTATTGAGGCGGCGCAGGCACTGACGCCAGATAGAACGCCCGACATCGCCACCGCGCTGGTTTCTGCGGCCAGTGTGGCGTCGGCAGCTCTCTTGGTGGACGGTATTCTGACCTGGCGGCGACATCGCCAAAGAACTTGAGCGAGTCGGCAAAGTGCCCTGGTCTAGCGCGGGAACCGCAAATGTGATGTATCCTTATCCTGATTGTTTTTCTGCTTGAGGATGCCCCGGTGACGATCATTGAGCGCAAAAAAACTGTGTCGGTCAGGATCGGCAATGTGATCATGGGCGGGGATGCCCCGATCGTGGTTCAGTCGATGACCAACACGGATACCGCCGATGTCGGCCAGACCGTCGCCCAAGTCGCCGCGCTTGCACGGGCGGGGTCGGAACTCGTCCGGATCACCGTGGATCGTGAGGAAGCCGCGGCGGCCGTCCCGCTCATTCGCGCTCAGCTCGATAAGCTTGGTGTCGATGTGCCGCTCATCGGTGACTTCCACTACAACGGTCACACGCTGCTGGCAGCCTACCCAGAATGCGCAGAGTCCCTTGCGAAGTACCGCATCAATCCGGGCAATGTCGGCTTCAAGGACAAGCGCGACAAGCAGTTCTCTCAAATCATCGACATTGCTCTGAAGCACGACAAGCCGGTTCGCATCGGCGTGAATTGGGGAAGTCTCGATCAGGATCTACTCACGCGGCTCATGGATGAGAATGCCGCGAGCGCATCGCCGAAGGATGCGCGCGAGGTCATGCATGAAGCCATGGTTCAGTCCGCATTGCTGTCGGCCGACCGCGCGCAGGAACTCGGTATGGGCCCCGAAAAGATTGTGCTCTCGGCCAAAGTCTCCGCTGTCCAAGATCTTATTGAGGTCTACCGCATGCTGTCGGAGAGAACCGACCTTGCTCTGCATCTTGGGCTGACGGAAGCCGGAATGGGGTCGAAAGGCATCGTGGCCTCCTCGGCCGCCATGTCCGTTCTGTTGCAGCAGGGTATCGGCGACACGATCCGCATTTCGCTTACGCCCGAGCCGGGTGGCGATCGATCATTGGAGGTTAAGGTCGCCCAGGAGCTCTTGCAGAGCATGGGCTTCCGCGCGTTCGTGCCGTTGGTCGCAGCGTGTCCAGGATGCGGGCGCACCACCTCAACCACGTTCCAAGAGTTGGCGCAGGACATCCAAGGCTTCATCCGCGATCAGATGCCCGAGTGGAAGCGCCGCTATCCCGGTGTCGAGAATCTCAACGTTGCGGTGATGGGATGCATCGTCAATGGACCGGGCGAGTCGAAGCATGCCGATATCGGTATCTCGCTGCCAGGAACAGGCGAGGCGCCTGCCGCGCCCGTCTTCATCGAGGGCAAGAAGGTCACCACCTTGCGCGGTCCAGGCGCCGCTGCCGA
>NZ_JBZMXT010000095.1:0-7126 GCF_058506495.1 Methyloceanibacter sp.
TTGAGAAGGTAACAACATGTCTGGTCACGATCTGGGCGCCGATCCCACAAAATCCGGTGTAGCGAAGATCATCGACTGGTCCGTAAGGAACCAGATTCTGGTCTTGACTGGGGCAATCGTGCTCATTGTCTTGGGTTGGCTTGCGGTCAAAAAGATGCCGCTGGACGCGATCCCCGATCTCACTGACACGCAGGTCATCATCCGAACCGAGTTTCCCGGGCAGTCCCCACAAATTGTAGAGGATCTTGTCACCTATCCCTTGTCGACCACACTACTCGGCCTACCAAAAACTAAGACGGTACGTGGGTTCTCACTGTTTGGCACGAGCTTCGTCTACGTCATCTTTGAAGATGATGTAGACCAGTACTGGGCTCGCTCGCGGGTCATTGAGGCACTATCTGCGTCGACGGGGCTGCTGCCGCCTAATGCGATCCCTGAACTCGGTCCCGACGCGACCGGCGTAGGCTGGATATATCAATACGCTCTTGTCGATAAGACGGGCGAGCGTGACCTCGCGCAACTTAGGACCCTACAAGACTGGTTCCTGAAATTTGAACTGGCGACCGTTCCGGGAGTATCAGAGGTCGCTTCGGTTGGTGGCTTTGTGAGGGAATATCAGGTTCTGGTCGATCCCAATCGGCTGCGCGCCTATGACATACCTTTGTCACGTATCAATGAGGCGGTAGCCGCGGCCTCGAGCGAGGTAGGCGGTCGTGTGGTGGAGCAAGCAGAGACCGAACTGGTCATCCGATCCACCGGCTATATCGAGAACTTGCAAGAACTGAAAGACGTCGTCGTCTACTCGGCCGGGGGCACGCCCGTACTTCTTTCCGACGTTGCCAATGTCATCGAAGGTCCTGAACTTCGACGCGGTGTTACTGAGCTCAATGGCGAGGGTGAGGTTGTCGGTGGTATCATCGTGATGAGGTCAGGCGAGAATGCCCTGTCGGTCATCGATGAGGTTAAAGAGAAGATCAAGTCTCTCCAGGCCGGCTTGCCGGACGGTGTTGAGATCGTCACCGTCTATGATCGGGCGCCACTTATAAAAGGCGCAGTGGACTACCTCACGCAAAAGCTCATCGAGGAGGCTATTGCCGTCACGCTGGTATGCTTCCTTTTCCTACTACATGTCCGCTCGGCTTTTGTTGCGATCATTACGCTGCCTTTGGGCGTGCTTGCAGCTTTCATTGTGATGGCAGAGCAAGGCATTACGGCGAATATAATGTCACTTGGCGGGATCGCTATCGCAATCGGAGCTATGGTCGATGCATCGATCGTCATGGTCGAAAATGCCCACCGCAAGTTATCAATGATGTCCACCGACGCCACGCAAGCAGAGCGACGCGATGCGATACTTCTTGCTGCGAAGGAGGTGGGGCCTGGGCTCTTCTTTTCCCTGCTTATCATTACTGTGTCGTTCCTGCCGGTGTTCGCCTTAACCGGACAGAGCTTTCGCCTGTTTTCTCCGCTGGCGTACACGAAGACGTACGCGATGGCCTTCGCGGCCATACTCTCAGTGACGGTGGTGCCGGTGTTGATGGTCTGGCTTGTGCGGGGTCGCTTGCTGCGAGAAGAGCAAAACCCGATAAACCGGTTCTTTGTGTCTGCATACAAGCCTCTGGTTCGACTTGCTTTGAGGGCACGATGGCTTGTTATCGTTCTCGCAGTTGGTGCTTTGGTATCGGTGGCGATACCGCTGTCCCGAACAGGTACAGAATTTATGCCCGCACTCTATGAGGGCGAACTGCTCTACATGCCGACTACTCTGCCCGGCGTCTCAATTACCAAAGCCAAAGAAATACTGGCCCAGACCAACCGTCTGATCAGAACCGTGCCTGAAGTTGAGCGCGTTTTCGGCAAATTAGGGCGCGCTGATACTGCTACCGACCCGGCACCCATATCGATGATTGAGACTTGGATAAAGCTCAAACCAAAGGAGGAGTGGCGTCCTGGACTGACATCGAAGGAGCTGATCGAAGAGCTCGACGCCCGCACGAAGCTGCCGGGGCTTGTGAACTCCTGGGGCTACCCCATCAAGATTCGCATGGACATGATTTCGACCGGCATCCGGACGCCAATTGGGATCAAGATTTCCGGCGATGATCTGGAGACTATTGAGCGGCTAGCACTTGCCGTGGAAGGGCTTGTGAAGGACGTTCCAGGGACGCGATCGGCCTTCGCGGATCGTGTCCAAGGCGGCAAATACATCGAGATTCGCCCGAACCGAAGAGAACTCTCCCGCCGAAATATAGATCTTGCTGCCTTCCAACAAGTCATACAGACGGCGCTCGGTGGCATGAAGCTCGCCGAGAGTGTTCAGGGGCGCGAGCGTTACGGCATTATCCTGCGTTATGATCGTCCGTTCCGAGAGTCAACAGATCAGCTTGGAGAGATTCTTGTTCCCACGCCTCAGGGACAGCACATCCCCCTGGCCGAGCTTTCAGAGATTGTTTTTGTTGACGGACCTCCGCTTATTCGTTCCGAGAATGCTCGGCTGACCGGTTGGGTGTTTGTGGATATTGTCGATCGGGATATCGGCAGCTACGTCAACGATGCTCAAACCGCAATCGAGCAGTCGCTCGACCTGCCTCCGGGCTATGCCATCACATGGTCAGGACAGTTCGAGCAACTCCAGGAAGCTACTGAACGACTGACGATCGCCATTCCAGCCGTCGTACTGATCATCTTTGTCTTGCTCATGCTTCACTTCAGCAAGCTGGATCGCACATTGATTATAATGATGTCACTGCCCTTCGGCCTCATTGGAGGCTTATGGGCTGTGTACCTGGCAGGCTACAACATGTCAGTCGCGGTCGGCGTGGGCTTCATTGCACTCGGGGGGATCGCCGCCGAGACCGCTGTCGTTATGCTACTCTATATCGACCAGCAAGTACGGATGCACCCCCCCAAGACATTTGAAGAACTCCGAGAGGCTGTGATCGTAGGCGCTGCTATGCGCGTGCGTCCCAAACTAATGACGGTGCTTACTATCGTCGCCGGTCTTGCCCCTATTTTCCTTACCGAAGGGCTTGGATCAGACGTTATGCGCCGGATCGCTCTGCCGATGCTCGGTGGCATGTTGTCCACATTGTTTCTCACCCTGATCGTCATACCCGTCGTTTACCTGATTTGGGAGGGGCGGCGGTATCGCTTGGTGGACAGTGGAAAAGAAAGGCATACAGAGACCATTGCTACGCCCGCCGAGTAGCACCATCAGATGATCAATCGCAAGGATCATGAGCACTATGCTCACTGGCCTCACTGACCCGCAGGAATCCCTGGAACTAAATACGAGGGAAAGTTCGATGAATAAGATGTTCTGTGTAGCGATCCTGACATCCCTCTATTTGACCGTTCCGGCGAATTCCGAAGATTCAAACATGGACGATGGCAAGCTGCGTCACAATCAGACGCAACACGAAAAGACAATGCATCACGACGGGCAAGGTGAAGGCAGTAAGCCAGACACGACCGACAAGCTTCACGGCAATATAGGTCACAATGCGATGGATCACAGTGAACCGATCTCGGATCGGGCACAGGCCTCAGGCGTTGGTGTTGTCCATGCGCTTGATGCAGACAAAAGAATGGTCAACTTGACTCACGAACCAATGTCGGAACTCGGTTGGCCGACTATGACGATGGACCTTGCCGTCACCAATCGCGTTGATCTTTCCGGGGTAAAGGCTGGCGACAAGATCAAATTCAAGGTGAAGCTTGGACGCGACAAGAAGTACCGCATTACGGATCTAGAGAAGGCCGAGTAGGCTCGATTGCGGTGTAGAGACGCCCAAGGCGCAAGGGCTTCCTGTCCTGCCCGGGGCACCAAATCGGACCAGCTAGGTGGCCCGACTTTGACAACCAGGCCAGGAATGCCAGCTAAGAGGCGGCAGCGGCAAAGACTCTCTGGACGGCACAAGCACCGTTGTTTGACGGATATTGGCGCGCCCTTGTCGGCGTCTTGCGAGAAAGCTTCAAAGTCAACCGCACTGGCTCAAGGTAGTGCGCTCTAAGTCGCGCGTCACAAATAGCTCCACCACCATCCTCGACCGTTGTTCTTCAAGTCAGCGAACCATCGACAAATGGGGTAGAGCAAAATGAACACGAGGACCCAGACGAGATAAACGCCTGGAAGGCTGAAGCCGAGTGCAGGTGTTCGTATTATGTCACCCGTCATCATGAAGGCGGTTGCGACGGCGAGCAAATGAATCAGGTAGATGTGGATGACGTAGTAGAAGAAAGGGACCTGTCCGAATACGGATAGAAACCGTGCCATGAAGCCTCGGGTGCACTCGAAGGTGGCGAGCAGCATCAGCGCAGGTCCGAGCGTCATCATGAGGTAAAGCAGAGATGGCGGGTACTTCTCGCAATTAAGGAAGGAAAGAACAGTCTCAAGCCAGGTTTCCTGATTAACCCATGTAGCCGGATCGCCGTAAAAATTGGTAGCGCGAAGGACGATGAAACCAAGGGTGATCGTCGCGCCCAAGCGAAACAAGACGCGCTGCCGGAAGCGCGGCGCTAGCTGCATGACTGGGCCAAGCAGATAGCCGGCAGCCATGACGCCGATCCAGGGGAGTAACGGGTATAGGACATAGAGGGTCGCCTGATCGCTGAGATATATGCGACCCGGTTCATGAAGAACATGCCAAGCCCATGTCGCGTCGCCGAGTTCGTGTGCTCGGATCGAGTCGAAAAGGTTGTGCCCAGTGATAATGAGAATGGCGAGTCCCGCAATGAGCCAACGGGGCAGCCAGACGATTGCCGCCAGCGCGATCATCGCGCCGCCAATGGCAAAGATGATGCCACCGGTCATTCGTAAAATATCGAAGTCGAACCGCCAGCCGAACTTGATAAGCGTGAAATCAATCAGGATCAGCCAAATGCCTCGGGTAAATAGGAAGCGGCTTAGGTCCCAAGCTGTCTTCCCGCGCCCGTACAGAAAAGCCGAAAGCCCCGAGAGAAAGATGAAGGTCGGCGCACAAATATGGGTTACCCAGCGCGTAAGGAACAGCGCCGGTTCGGTCACGTCACGAGGATTGAATCCAGTGTTGCTGAAGAAATCACGTGTGTGGTCCAAAGCCATAATGGCCATAACGAGCCCGCGCAGAATATCGACAGAAGCAATGCGCGCAGATCTCTCGGAGACGGCATCTGTGGAGCCTACCGACCAGCTTGCTTCTGCGGATCCAGAGACAGTGTTGAGGGCCATTGAAGACGCCACCGTATCGACGGACTAGGTGCGACCCTGGTTGTGACAAATCTACTGGGCCGAAACGACAGCGTGCCCGCCTAAGGCAGACACCAAGGATCTTCAGACCGATATCGGCTAATGACCCAAGCTGACATTGCGACGATGGCGAGAAAAGCCTGCCCAGGCAACCTCTGATCCACTGAAGTGAACACGACCATCGAGCAAATCACGCTAACACTGGTCGACTACGTCCTTCTTTAGAGCGAGGGCTGCGCTAGGATAGCGGATATGAGGACGAAGAGGGGCGCATGGAATACGACATACTTCCATCTATCAATGACATCTTGGCATCCGTTCGGCGGTGGGAGTGGAGCAACGCTCTCGCGCTTGGCCTTGCAATCATCGCGCTTTTTCTCGGCGTCGCCGCGTTAACTGTTGCCCTGGGGAGTCAGCAAGCAGCGCTGCAGGCCCGCAGGGCAGTGACATTTGATGATCGTTTCTCCGTATACAAGGACACAGAGCAGTTCCTTATAGATTGGAACAGGCGCGGACGGCCTGATCTAGACAATGGCCTTCCCAGTCTCATTGCTGCTTGGAGCCGCTCTCAATTCCTCTTTCCTTACACGGTATCGGACTATCTCAAAATGGTTTGGGATGACGCTGTTGCCGCGGACAAGGCCCGACAGATCATGGCCGGTTATACCGAAGGGGATGACGAGCAGGCCGTGAAGCAAGAAGCCAAGCTCATGAAGAAGCACGTCAAGAACTATGATCGCCTGCGCAAGGCGTTCATGCCGCATATCAAGGTTTGGTAGACAGGGCGCAGGCGATCGCATCTGACGACCGTAGCGGATCTATGGCGCTCAAGACTGGTGCTTCAATCGGGGCTCCGTGGAGGGCGGTTCTATTTGCGCAAGGGGCATCGTGGAGGATTTGAGCCCGCATCGCAGCCAGGACGCGAGGCTTGGGATACATGAGCACGCAAACTTGGCTCTTTGTTTGCTATAAATGCCCGCGAGTCGCCGCGCTGAATGCGGCGGCGAAGACACAAGGGAGGCTTCTATGACACCAGACCAAGCAGCAATGCAGGCCGCGATTTCCGAAAACAAGGGATGGTTCTACTTCCTCGGCATCCTGCTCATTCTCTTGGGCATTGCCGCCGTCGCATTTCCCTTCGTCACCACTATCGCAGCGAAAGTATTTCTTGGTTGGCTTTTTCTGATTGCTGGCATTGTGCAGGTCTTTCACGCGTTCTCTACACGGACATGGAGTGCGTTTTTTTTCGACCTGCTCATCGGTGTGCTCTACGTCATAGCCGGTGCCTGGTTAGCATTCTTTCCGCTCACCGGCATTATCACACTTACATTTCTGCTCGCAGTGATGTTCATTCTCCACGGCGTGCTTCAAGGCACAATCGCGTTCAATATTCGTCCATACGTCGGATGGATTTGGATGTTGCTGGCAGGCATCGTCGGCGTGGTGGTTGGCGTGCTTCTCATCCTGAAACTGCCAAGTTCCGCGACGTGGGCAATCGGCCTTCTCGTCGGCATTAACTTGATCATGTCGGGCGTTGCATTCCTGTTTCTGCCTAACGCAGCTGAAGACGCTTAACGCTTGATCCGCATCGAAGCGAAGGGTCGGCGCCCAACCCGTGATGGGGTAGCCGCGCCAGGCGCCGATCCCCGGCTCGATGTTCACCGACGCCCAAACTCGCGGCGGGCGCGGTCCTGCCTGGGCCCTAAGTACAACGGCGGATCCTCAACGAGCACGTCGTAAAGACGAGCACCCGACTGCCTTTGGAAATGCCTGTTGTCGCGCGCAGAGCGAGCTCAGAAATCGCAAGGGAGGATGGCAGGGGCCCTACTCTATGAATAGGAGTCCGCGCAGCACATACGCCGTGGCGGCGACCGCAGCGCCGCTCCCGAGAGCAATCAG
>NZ_JBZMXT010000096.1:0-7066 GCF_058506495.1 Methyloceanibacter sp.
CAAACCAGACGGCTCAAGCGCGTGATCATAAAGCTGCGACAACTGCCGCGAGACCTTGCGCACATTGAAACAAGCGCACGCTTCGAAGTCGTTTATCGTGTTCCTCATTACGCGCCTCATTCTGTAAGCATACATATAGTGTAGATACACGTATCAGTCAAGCCCTGGTCGACGATGTGCGCTTCTGAGCTAGAGCGTACAAGCGTAACGTCACATTGCGGGATTGGACCTATAGGGCCTTGGTTCAAGAACCAGCCTTGGAGGATAGTCGACAGGATCGCGATAGACAGCCGCAGGAGCTATTTGCGACCTGGCCGCTGGGGCCGTTGCTCGATTGTTCGGTCTTCGAGCTTCAAAGCAGACAATCAGAGATCACCTGATCACGAGTTGATATCCGCTGATTGCCAAAGGTCGGCATCGGTGTAACGAAAGCATCTGCCCTCCCTTTGGCTTGGCTTCTGCTGTCAGTCAATAGTTACCTGGAGGCGCGATGTAATCTTCGAGAGGCACTCCAGCGCGCCGTCAAACTCAAAGTCGCCGACTAGCGTGCTGAGGGTCTCAATCTCCGCATCCGTGAGAACCCCGGAGAGTGCAGGCTGAACTTCGAGAATATAATCGGCGGCCTCACCGTCATCGGTCTCAAGGAAAGACTTGAGTTGTTTGAGCGGGCCGATAACACCCGTTGGGTCACGAGTGGCTGAACCGTTCTTGAACGCACGTTGTGACGGAAGCGCTTCTTGGATTGCGTCCACCGTTTGGCCGACCTCATCAGAAAGTGACTTGAGCGCCGTCTCGATATTCAGTCCATCGCGAATAGCGAGCTCGGCTTTGGCCGCCTCGCCTGAAAGTTCTTTGGCTCCCAGAACGCCCGCAGCTCCCTTCAGCGAGTGCGCCAATCGTTCAGCCTTTGCCTCGTCACCGCCCCCTAACGCCTCGCGAATCTCCTCAACGACACTCGCCTGCTGTTGCGCAAATCGGCGCAGCAGGCTCTCGTAGCGCTGACGACTTCCCCTCATCTGCTTGAGCGCCCACGTAGCATCAATCCCCGGGATCTCGAGCGGAGGCGCGTCCAAAGGTTCGGACGTCCTGTCGCGCTTCGTTACTTTGGCGGGGCTTTGTGGCTTTCCACCACTATCGTGATGACCAATCCAGCGTACCAATGCGCCAACCAGAGCATCGGGATCGATGGGCTTTGCAATATGGTCGTTCATACCGGCCTTGAGGCACTTCTCCCGGTCAGCAGCCATGGCGTTCGCAGTCATTGCAATGATTGGGAGATCCTGGAATTGATCTTCTGAACGGATAGTCTGCGTCGCCTCGATGCCATCCATGACTGGCATCTGCATATCCATTAGAACCACGTCGTATTCGGTGTCGTGCACCATCTGAACGGCTCGTGCCCCGTTCTCAGCCACGTCGACGAACAGCTCCATATCTTCAAGCTGCCCGACAGCCACTTCCTGATTGATCTCGTTGTCCTCAACCAGCAAAACATGCGAGCCGCGGATGCGCTCTACGTCGAGGGGTGAAGCTTCTGCAGGGGCTTCCGCTGGCTGAACATCCGAACTCAAGACCTGAGCTGTAGTGTCGAACAGAATCGAAGATGTTACCGGCTTAATCAGGACATTCTCGAACCCGTTCCGCTCGGCCTGCTTCAGCACATCCTCGCGCCCATAGGCTGTGACCATTATCAAGTGCGGGGGCTTTGCATTGGTCGTCGCGGCAAGAATGCGCTTTCCCGTCTCAATGCCGTCGAGCCCCGGCATCTGCCAATCGATGAAGGCAACGTCGTAAAGCCCGCCACTGTCGGCAATTTGGTGGACCATCTTGATGCCGCCCTCGCCGGAAGGAGACTCGTCCACATCAAAGCCCATATTCGACAACATTCCAGCGAGCACGCTTCGTGCTTGCAAGTTGTCATCAATGACGAGAACCCGACGCCCTAGGAGATCAGATCGATGCACGCGCCGTCTTGGTTGCTCCGCTGACTTTTCAAACCGAGCCGTGAAACTAAAGGTGCTCCCCTTGCCTGGTTCGCTAACAACGCTCACATCGCCGCCCATCAGTTGGGCCAGGCGCTTGGAGATTGCGAGACCGAGGCCAGTGCCTCCGTATTTTCGGCTGGTCGATGTATCCGCCTGCTCGAAGGCTTGGAACAGACGCCCGATCTGCTCTTGCGTTATGCCAATGCCGGTGTCCCTAACTGAGAACTCAATGAGCTGACTATCATCGCGGTCTTCCAGAACCTTCGCCCCGACGACTACTTCGCCGCTTTCAGTGAATTTCACCGCGTTGTTGCAGAAGTTGATCAGTATTTGTCCAAGGCGGAGCGCGTCGCCCTTCAGCTGCTGAGACAGCGATGTGTCTATGTCGAAAATCAGCTCGAGATTCTTCGCGGATGCTTTCTCGGCAATGAGGTTGCCAACATTCTCCAGGACCTTGTCTGGGTCGAAGTCAGCAGCATCCAACTCAAGCTTACCCGACTCGACTTTCGAAAAATCGAGAATTTCGTTGATGATGCCGAGAAGGTGTTCGCCAGAAGTCTTTATCTTGGCGACATAGTCATGCTGACGAGGCTGCAAGTCCGTCTTCAGCGCAAGGTGCGAAAGCCCGATAATGGCGTTCATCGGCGTGCGGATCTCATGGCTCATGTTGGCAAGGAAGTCGCTTTTGGCTCTGTTGGCGTCGACCGCTACGCGTGTTGCGTCCTCGAGTTGAGCTTGAGCCGCCTCGAGTTCTTCAAACGAACGCTGCAACTTGATCCGGGTTCTCATTTGTTGCCAAAAGACGAAGCCGAGGCAAGCGAATAGAGCGCCCAGAACCGTTCCCGCCAATGCGACAAAAATCTTCGATCGCTCGCGTTCTGCAGCAACACTACTGGCGATAAAATCGATGTGTGTTTCTAGTTCGCCCATCCCTTGGGCGTAGATTTTCTTTTGACTCTCGTACTGCTGACCAAAGACTATTGAACGCGCATCAGCCAGCCTGTTCTCCCCAACCGCGGCAAAGGCTTGCTTTTCCATGTCGATCAACTTGTCGTTGGCAGCCTTTGTCTTTGTTTCAACTGCGATACGGACATGTGGCGGCGAAAGGTCCATTGCCTTGCCAATTACGGCATCGAGCTCTTGCGCCAGCTCAGTATATCTATCCGCATACGTGGCATCTCCGGTTTGCGCAGCGGCCCGGACGAGCCAAGTCAGCATCTCGTCAAGGCGGACGATCTCCCCGCGCAAGAACAACATTTGAGAGTCGCGGTCGATGATTCGACTGGAGAGCTGATAGCTTGAGTAGACTTGCCATCCAAGCCAGCCGACACCGCAAAGTATCAGAAGAAAAATGCCGATTACGAACTGCTTTGCCTTGGGTGAACTGGACAGGCTCGGACTATTTCGCATTGTAAACGACTCTAGTGAGTTCTCTTGAGCGCGCTGCCATTTACGGCACCATGTCTAGGTTTATAGCACCCCAATCGAACGTGCACCCTGACATTGGCGAACTCATGAGGGACATCTGCTCTGTGGCCTGAATTGACAGACTGAGCGGCGAAATCGCGCGAAGCGGACATTATAAGGTGACTCGACTGACCACGCCCTAACCCACGGCTATAGACAATGACCGGCAGAGAGAACGAGACGACTCGAGGTCCTCGGAAGCCGTTGCGGCTCCACAACTCAATTATGCAGGTTCTTTCTCAGTCGTCACAATTTTCGGGGTGGCGATCGAGCGGACACCGATAATAACAACCGCGCCCTTGCCTTTGACCTCCAATACGCCCACTTCGTCGCCTTCGAAATCAGAATTGACCGACTTCCAGAGGTCTTCAGTCACTGCGACGGTGTTCGGTTTGGACTTCTCGAGCATGCGGGCGGCCACGTTGACGGTGTCGCCCCAGATGTCAAATTGATAGCGTTCCTGCCCTACGATCCCGGCCACGACGGGCCCGGCGTGGACGCCTACTCGAACATCCCAACCAAGATCGGCGTCGATTGTCGTCGACGCCATGTCCAGCCCACAGCGCACCGCAGCGCCTATGGGATCGTCCACGTTGTAGAGAAGGCCCGCTGCCGCCATGAACCCATCCCCGATCGTCTTGATCTTCTCCAGACCGTGCTGGGCTGTGATGCGCTCAAAAATGACGAACAGAGCGTCCAGTCGGGAGACGACATCCTCCGGCTCATGCTTGTCGCAATAGGCTGTGAAGTTGGTCACGTCGCAGAAGAGCACTGCGACATTGTCATGTCGCTTTGGGATTGCCGTACCAAAATTGCGGATCTCTTCTGCTGCCGTTTTCGGCAGCAGAGCATGCAACAGCTCATCAGCCTCATTGCGGGCTTCGCGCGCTTCCGACACCGCCTCCTGGAGCTGCAACTGGGTCCTTACTCGGGCGAGCACGATCGGCGCCGAGAAGGGCTTGTGGATATAGTCGACCGCGCCAACTTCGAAGCCCTTTTCCTCATCAATAGCTTCTGTCTTGGCGGTCAGGAAGATCACCGGGATGTCAGAGGTCTCAGGATTTGCCTTGAGCCTTCGGCAGACTTCGAACCCATCCATACCCGGCATCATCACATCAAGAAGTATGAGATGCGGTTTCTCAACTCCCCCCGCGATCACCAGCGCCTTCTCGCCGTTGGTCGCCACCTTGGACCTGTAGGTGTCTTTCAGAACCCCTGAGATCACCGCGATGTTCGTCGGCGTGTCGTCAACGATAAGGATGAGCTTGGGGCTGGAACGCATGGTCTCCTCACGAACTCGCTCCCGGTTTGCGTGGGTCTAAAAAGTAAAACGCGCAAGAAAGTGCACAGTTCCCCGAGCACTCTGCAGTAGCTAAATCATGAGCTCGAAAGGAGAGCTATAAAAAACTCGTGACGCACAGTATAATTTTCCTACCGCTAAACTTAGCGACCAGTTTTTTATCAGAGATACAAAAACGAGAGGATCCTGCCGCCTCGTCGCATTTGGCCTCCGCCAAACCAGCTCGCTACTAGGTCGGCATCAGGCTATGCGCGCAAGGAATGGCTGGCCTACTGCAGCCCCGAGCCGCGCGGGCTCATCTCCCCATGTTTGCTCTACAACCGCACTTCACGGGCGTTGAGAATGGCCTTCACAAGATCTTCTGGCACGTCCTCCCGCAACTCAGCTTCGCTCTCACGGAAACCCGCTTTCTCGAGCTCGCAGCTAGTATAACGCGTTGCGAGAACCAAAGCCGTTGTCATCCTGCTGAGAGGCCGTGCTATGCCCGCCCGATTTGTTCTGTACTACTGGCCGATACCCTTCCGCGCCCAGTCAATCCGCTACATCCTCGCTTATGCCGGCGAGGCGTGGGACGAACCCGACTTGGACGAGGTCACAGCCCTCTATCAGTCGGCTGTCACCGAGCAGCCTGTGCCATTTATGGGTCCGCCAATACTGCATGACCGGCACGATGATGTATGGCTATCACAAGCGCCCGCGATCGCCGGCTACGTGGGCAAGGCGGTTGGCCTCATGCCCGGTACGGCAACCAAGGACGCACTGACACGAAAAGTTCTCAGCGACTGTATCGACGTACTGCATGCACTGACCCGAAACTGCGGCGCACTCATGTGGACCAAGGAAACATGGAGCTCATTTGCAGAACACCGCTTGCCGCGCTGGCTTCAAATCTTCGAGGATCTTGGAGCACGTAACGCACTAAAGGCTAACTCAGGCACGCTGCTCGGCACGCCAAAGCCTGGGGTGGCCGACTTGGCCTGTGCTTCGCTCTGGGTAACGATCTGGGACTTGCTGCCGGAATTGCGTGAGCCGATCGCCCAATACGCTCCAAACGTGCTGTCCTTATCGCAACGCATTGCCGGTACCGATGCAATTCGCGCTATGCGCGCCGAGCAGGAGGCTTGCTGGGGCAATGTCTGGTGCGAGGGTGAAATCGAAAAGTCACTTAGAACCGCGCTCTCTGATTGGCGTAGCAGTAATGCGCAATAGGCGACGCCCAGAATGGCCGACAAATGATGTCCTGTTTCTCTGTGTGTTGGCACGCGGGCTCTGCGCCATTGGCATGTCAGAGCATGCTTCGACTTCTGGCCCTCAACGGTCGTAGCGATACAGGCCGTAGAACCCAAGAGGGTCAACATAGATCTCACGCGCCTCGGAGAACCCAGCCTCGAGGCCGAGTTCCATCCAGGCGCGAGGCGTTTCGGGCACATCATATGTAGAGATGTGATGGAAGACTTCATCCCACTCGTCAGCTGTGAGAAACGTCCAGGCTGGCTTGTTGAGTTGCGCATAACGATCGAAGCAACTCTCCAAGCTTTCACCCTCGTGCAGGATGGGCTCATAGACCATCAGACACCGACTGGTCGTGTCGCTGAGTGCTTGAAATACGGCGCGCTTACGATCCACCGTTAAGTGGTGAATAGACAGCCCACACCAGGAGACATCCGACGCGTAGTGTCGCGCCTTGAGCTCAACCACAAAATCTGCGTGATGCAGATCGCAATCGAACGAGACGCCCTCCAGATTCCTGGCGGCTAGCTTAAGTGCGGGCCTCGAAAGATCGATTCCCCGGTAGTGGCGGACCTCAGAATCGACCAAGGCTCTTCGCATCTGTCCGGCATCGCCACATGCGATATCGAGAAAATCGATTGGATCATGAATTGTCGACAGCGCTCTGTGCAGCGCTTCTTCGACTTCCCTATGGGCTAGGGCGTTGTGATCGATAACCTTCTGATAGGTCGACCAGCCTTTCTGGAACTGCACAAGCGCCGCTTCGTCGTCGACGCTTCCGGTATGATCGCTATGGTGGAAGCGAATGGCCATGCGGCGACAATACTGGTGAGCGAGGGCTTTCGCCAACCTGTCGCTACTCATTGGTGCCAGGCTATCGTACTTTTTGATTTCTAGTTCAGATCGGCATCAACAATTGGAGACCGTTCACGTGATCCACGGCGATCCCCTCAACAAACCTGTCGACATTCATGACTTGCTCCACACGGGTCTTGTTGGCCACCCTGAAGACGTCGCGCTGGTCTGCGCCAAGACCCGCCAAACATGGGTGGAGTTGCAGGATGGTATCGACAATTTGGCCGGG
>NZ_JBZMXT010000097.1:0-7015 GCF_058506495.1 Methyloceanibacter sp.
TTCGAATCGAGATCGTGATTGCCTGAGCAGATCAGAAGTTCTGTCTTGGCTCGGATGAGATCGAAGTACTTCCTGATGACTGTGGCTTGCGTCCGGCCATCGACAAGCGAGGCTAGTTCGAGGTGGTCGCCGGCCATGACCACAATATCGAAGTCGTCTGCTACCTCTACGACCCAGTCGAACGACTGGAGTGAATAATGCAGGTCCGAGACCAGAAGCAGGCGCATAGCATTCCTGTCGTTAATAATTTGCTTACCCTAACTGCAAATTCTCCGTGAGAACGGGAAAAGCGGCGTTGTCGTAAACAGTTCCTTGGGAGGCCCCGGTTAGAAAAACCCGGTGACGTGAAGGCCTGCAACGAACTCGAAGATCAGCATACGATGATGCAAAGCTTGATGACACCCTTCTACGGGCGCAAACGATTCTTGCAGAGGCAGCGACGAGTCTGCATCCGGACTCTCGCGCGACGCTATCAGCTCATAGAGTTGTTAGGATTGATGGGCGCAATCGCACTCGTCTGGCTCGGCACGCAGCTAGACAACCGGCTTGCCGAAGCTCCGCCACCCGAAGTCTCGACCGTCACTTCCACCAGCGCAGATCTGACGATCGGCGTTCCAGTTGGCCAGCACCGATCTCCGTAGTGTGGCAGGCGAGTCCGTAGCCGTGGAGATGATCTGGGGTTTTGCACTCGTGTCTAATTGCCGAAGAGACCTCTGAAAGGACCATTCCCTTGGAACAGCCCGCCCGAGCGACGCTTGGGCTGCTGCCTGGTCGGAGACGAGGTGACAGAGGATCGCTGCCTTGGTGGCGACGACGCTGTTGTGCGACTGGTTGGGCTAGCCGTTGAGCGTCTGGTTGGGCTCGCCGATGAACCCGACGGGGCCGCGCGCGTCGGCTCTTCAGCTCGCTTTTGGGCGGGGGCGGGCGCCAGTGCGGCTTGCTCAATCCAGCCGCCGGCACCACTGTTCAAATCCTGAATACGGAGATAGTTGCCTTCTTTGGCAACGGCTCGAAAAGGCCGTCCCGTGGGAAGGCTATAGAGCGACGAGGCGGACGGATTCGGTGAGGACAGGACCTGCACAGGCTGTTGGGAAATGAGGACCTTCCCAGCCAAAGGCGAACCGGGTGGCAACGGCGTTCCCATCGTCGGCTGCGCTTCTTCCTTCGCCAGACCAATATTCTCTGCGGGTGGGGTCACGTCGACCGTCGTGCCCGACGCATCCCTAGTTGTGGTGTCCTCGGTGTCGATCAGGAAGAATACACCTGCAACAAGGACCAGACCAATCGCCAGAAGAATTCCGAGAACCTTGTGCTCGGCCATTAATGATACTCCCTACGCTGACGTGCACTATGCCACAGGCCACACCCCCGATCCAGCACACCACCTTTGCGGCTATGATGAGGCGTTCTAGGTTTTGGCAATCAATTGCTCAGGTGCGGCCTAAGTGACCTCGCCTGGGGTGAGCTAATTGCATCCAGAAGTTGGTGGTGGTTCAGCTGCAACTGCTGGGCCCCGAAGTTGTTCAAAGTCCTTTGGCGCTGCTTCGATGAACCCACGCATCTCCGCGTAGCGTGCCGCGTCACTCTTAGCGCCCAGGACCACGCCCACGATTGTTTGTCCATTGGGTGCGCGCCAAGCTGTGACGAGATTGAAAATCCCCTTCGAAACGTATGATCCGGTCTTAGCGCCGATCACGGGCTCGTCGCCAAGGATCTCGAGGCTTGTCTTTAGGGCAACCGCGCGCGGCCGCTTGCCCTGGATATTGAGGGTGCGCTCGGTGCAGGCCCAGGCGGGCAGGAGGCGCGGGTCTGTAAAGATTCTTGCCGCGATCAGCCCCATGTCCCGCGCGGTCGCCGCGTTCTTAGCGGATAAGCCATAGGGGTCCGCGAAGCTTGCATTGCGTGCGCCGAGGTCGTGGGCGGCAATCTCCATTTCAGTGACGAAACGCCTCGTCGCCTTTGCGGTGTCGCCGGTTTTGCCCTCGTCTGCCAACAGATCCTGCCCTACAGCATCGGCGATGGCGAGCGAGGCGTCGTTGCCGGAGACCAAGACCATGCCGTAGAGCAAGTCCTGAAGTGTCCAAACGTCGCGCCGCTTGAGACTCGCAGACGAGCCTCCGGTCAGATGAGGCGCACTGATCTCTATTGTTTCGAACAGCCGATCTCCCATGCGATCCACAAGGATGTAGGCTGTTACAAGCTTAGTCAGGCTGAGAGTTCTGAAGACCTCGTCCGGGTTCTTTTCATAGAGCACGTCGCCGGTGGTCGCGTTCATCACAAAAACCGATCTAGCGCTTACGGTCGGAGGGTTGATGCCCTTATTCATCATGCTCGATTGTGCTGCCCGAAGTGGTCCAATCATCGTGATCGTTATCGCTACCAAGGCGGCTACGAGGCTCAGTCCAAGATCTCGATACAACTTGTTCCACATGATCTGACGCTATCCTATTCGCCGCGACGACTGTAAGCCATTTTAGTGGTCGCTCGAAGTTTGTTCCAAGGCCGCGGCGGCTGCATCTACCGGCTTAAAGAATCGAGAAGCGCGGCCGTCTCGCTCGGAAGTGTGACCATAGCCTCGTGGCTCGTATGTAGTTCCGAGATCCGCCAACCCTTCGCGCGTGCGCGGTCGTGCGCCTGGATTGCAGGCTGATAGACCGGTCCAACGCAGGTGATGTACTCAACCGGCAGACCATTACCGACCGGGTGCGTGAGGGTCAGCGGTGTCGTGAAAGTCGAGAAGGGATGCGGCGTGAGCCGCGCTTGTAAGAAGTCGACATCAGTCGGCTCCGTGATATCGATGGACGATAATGGAGGCACAGGCAGGCTAACGCCGTTTGAGCTCTCATTTGCGGTCTTTTTCCGAGCAGCGGCTATGTCGTCGGGCAGCAAGCCGAGCCAAGTTTCACCGCTCTCGACGACGGCTGCGTCAAGATAGATCAGCTTGCCAATCCGCTCGGGCACGCGGTCAGCAGCCCCTGTTACGGTGATCCCGCCAAAGCTGTGACCGACAAGGACCACGTCATGTAGATTACGCCAGAAAAGCGTGTTCACCACATCGTCGACAAAGGTGGAAACCTGGATGTCCTTCGATAGCAGATGCGAACGTTCTCCAACGCCTGTCTGCGTGATGGCGATGACGGTATGTCCGCGCTCTCTCAGAAGCGGAGCGACCCGATCCCAACTCCAGCCGCCATGCCACAGGCCGGGTACCAGAACAAAGCAGCGTTGTGTGGTTCCGGCGTTCATCGGTGTCGCCTCAGTTGGGGGGGCCTGGCTTCTATTGTTGACAACGCAGGAGCCGGTAAGGCGTTGCGGCGGTAGCGCTTGGACGCCCCGGCAACGTGCATGATCAGCCGTGCCGGCTGGCTGGCGAACCTACTTGCCCATATGCGCTTCGGCAGGTCGGGGTTTAGCTTTCGAGGCGCTTTCATCCTCTTCCAGCCCAATTGCCCGGTGGGCCTCGGCCGCGCGTTCGAACACATGCGGCGCCAGCCCGCGTTTGCTGAGTGCTTCCTGCATCTTAAGCCGCATAAACGTGCTGGTCGTATAGCGGGTGGTCGAAGCGTAGTAGTGCTCCAGCATGTAAGCGATCATAGCGGCGTAGTCGTCATAGAGGTCTTCAGCAATGCGGCAGCCGTCGTGGTTCACCACGGCATTGACTCTCCGGCCGGCTTTCTTGCAGGCATCGACCAAGACCTTGGTCAAATCGTCGATATCGCTCTTCTTGCGGACGTTCCAGCCTTCGAGGTTCAGGAACAGGAGATTTCTATCCTCATCGTAGCTGACACGTTCCCATAGCTTCAGATTCATGAGGTCGGATAAGAGCTCCATCGGCTCGTCGATGAAGAGACGCCTGTCCATGGGGATTGGATTATCGATGATCGGCTTGAAATCCATATTGGGGAGGATGTCTTCCTCAATATCGATACCTCGCGCGACTTCGATCAGCTCAAGACCACCCGGGGTAAGCTGGAAGACGCACCGTTCGGTGACATAGAGCACCGGCTGGTGGCGTTCTTGCGCGAAGGCTCCGCTGAAGGTGATCTGCTCCACTTGCTTTACAAACTTCTTTGCGCGGCCCTCCTGGACAATTTTGAGATTGCCCTCCTCGATTGCGACCTTCAGTCCTCCAGCGGTCAACGTGCCGGCAAACACAACCGCACGAGAATTTTGCGAGATATTGATAAAACCGCCGCACCCGTTTAGGCGCCCGCCGAAACGGCTGGTGTTAACGTTGCCTTGCTCGTCGCACTCGGCCATGCCGAGGCATGTCAGGTCTAGCCCTCCACCATCGTAAAAATCGAACATCGTGTTTTGATCGATCACGGCGTGCGCGTTGGCTGACGACCCGAAACTCGACCCACCTGCGAGCACGCCGCCAACAGCGCCGGCTTCAGTCGTAAGGGTAATATACGGCGTAACCTTCTCCTCATTGGCGATGGCAGCGACACCATCGGGAACGCCGACGCCAAGGTTGACCGCACCGTTCGGCGGTAACTCAAAGGCTGCTCGGCGCGCAATGATCTTGCGTGCATCGAGCGGCATCTTGGGCATGCCTTCAACCGGTATACGGATCTCCCCGGATAGGGCTGGATCGTACATCTTGCCGTAGTTCATGCGGTGCATTTCCGGTGGATCGGCAACGACGACACAGTCAACCAGGATCCCTGGCACCTTCACGTCTTTTGGCTTTAGAGAACCCTGTTCGACGATCCGCTCAACCTGCGCGATGACGAGACCGTCGTTGTTGTAGGCGGCCATGGCTTGAGCCAGGCTGTCTAGGGTCAGCGCTTCCTTCTCCATACTCAGATTGCCTGAAGGATCGGCACTCGTCGCACGAATGAATGCGACGTCAATCTTTGTGGCCTTATAGAAGAGCCACTCCTCTCCCTCGACCTCGACAAGCTTGACGATGTCTTCCTGCGTTACGTCGTTGACCTTCCCGCCATCGAGCCGCGGATCGACATAGGTATGAAGCCCGACCTTTGAGAAGAGCCCTGGCTGGCCCGCGGCGCAGGCCCGGTAGAGCTGCGAGATCACGCCCTGCGGAAGGTTGTAACCGCAAATTTTGTTTTCTTGGGCTGCCTCGGCGACCTTGGGCATGCGCCCAAAATTGGCGGCGATTACGCGTTTTAGAAGACCCGGATGGTGTAAGCGGCCAGTCCCCAGCCCCTTGCTGTCGCCGGCGCCGGCGCACATGATCAGTGTCAGGTCGCGTGGAGCGCCGGTGTCGACAAACCGTTTCTCTAGTGCCGCATGGAGTGCCTCGGGAATACAGCTCTGGACAAAACCCGTAGTCGTCACGACGTCGTTGTCGCGGATCAACGCGATGGCTTCATCAGCCTTGATGGTTTTGTCTTTCATTTTGGTACGCTTCCTCTCGGGCTTTCTCTGTTCGCACTTGCGAAAAGGATGCAGCTTTTCGGACGCTTTCGAGCAACGCCTGGTTCCTCGCGGCCTCTTCCTTCAAGCATTAGACCAAAGGCTTGCTGACTTCCAGACTATCTCGTTCGGGCTGCGCCCGCAGATTGGAGCCGTGAGTGAGCATAAAAGGTGGCAGAGGAAACGCCGGGACAGGCGCAAGATGAACTCCGACAGTGTACAGACTAAGATACGCTGGCCCTGCGATTTCTGATATCGCGGGTCCTCGTGCTGTACAGGACACGATGGCTTCTAGTCAGGCTCATGTCGCGCTGCGGCCATCGCCTTGAGCCGGCCGCGATCGACTTTGCCGGTCGGGTTGAGCGGTATCTCTGCCAGGAACTCAATCTCCTCGGGCGCCTTATAGCCAACCCGTTCTCGTGCGAACTTAATCAGCTCTTGCGCGATCAGACGCTTACACCCCTCGCGCAACGCCACATAGGCGCGGACGTTTTCGCCATGGATAGGGTCGTACACACCCACGACACCTGCTGCGTGCACGTCTTCATGTTCAAGCAAGGCTTCCTCGACTTCCTGAGGGCAAATGTTCGATCCGTCGTGGACGATGATCTGCTTCTTCCGGCCGCGAAACCACAGATAGCCATCCTCATCCGCGCGCATCACGTCGCCTGTATCAAGCCAGCCGTCGGAGAAGAGGTCCGCGGTCGCCTCAGGGTTTTCCCAATAGCCGACTGTTGCGGTTGGCGAGCGAACCCACAGCCGCCCATCTTGCCCGAGTTCAAGTGGATTTCCATCGTCGTCTCGGATGGACATGGCAAAACCAGGGACCGGACGACCCACCGAGCCGATTCTGATCTCGCCGGAGGGAGGATTGAGGGTTGCGAGGCCAATCTCCGTCATGCCGTAGCCCTCATCGATCGGGAAGCCGGTAAGCGCTGTGAACTCAGCCTCCAACTCAGCCGGCACCTTGTCGCCGCCGCCGCGGCATAACCGCAAAGATGAGAAGACGTCCTGGGTCGCGCCATGTTCGCGCACTAGGCACATCAACGCCGCGGGGAGCATGCAAAGGACCGTCGGCCTATGCTCAACAAGAAGCGGCAGGATCTCGTTGCCGTCAAACGTACGTGCGATAACGACCCGCGCGCCGATCGCCAGGCCGGCCAGCGTCCACAGAAAAGACCCCAGATGAGAAATCGAGGACCCCGGAAGGATCACATCGTCTGCCGTCATCTCCAGGGCACCCGCTGTTCCAGCCAACATCCAGCCCAGCGTTTCATAGCTGTGCGTGACGCCTTTCGGCTTTCCTGTGCTTCCGGAGGTAAAGAAGATTACGGCTGGGTCGGACAAGGCAATGGCTCGTTGTGGACGCACCGGCGACGGTTCGGAAATCATCCGTTCAAGACCCGACTTGTCGGCTTCACCGTACCGAATGATGCCCAAGGGCAGGCCCTTGGCACACTTGCTTGCGTTGAGGTCAGCCTCCCGCTCGGCATGGGCAACGAGCAACTTCGAGCCGGATAGTTCGAGGGCGTGATCGATCTGAGGGGCCAGGTAGCGGTAATTAAGTGGCGTGGCCACTAAGCCAGCCTTCATGCAAGCGAGATAGTGGATGACTAGTTCTACGCGGTTCGGC
>NZ_JBZMXT010000098.1:0-6947 GCF_058506495.1 Methyloceanibacter sp.
TGATACCTTCTTGTTCCCCTTCTGAACCGAAGAAGACTCAAGCTCAGCAACGCGCTCCTCAAGATCCGCGCAGCAATTACCGCCATAGCTCTGCGCACTTGCAGGCGCGGCACTCAAAGCAAAAGCACCAAGCCCAAGCGCTGCCGCAATCGCTACGCGGCTAGATGTTCTCGTAAGTCCCCCAAACATCTCCATGTCCTTCCCCCGTTTCTTGGTTGCTCCGCCGAGCGCGCTAGCTGCGCGAGTCGCGGAAAACTCGGATCATTTATACGTCGTGTGACCGCGACGATAAATCGCGAAACGCTCAGTTCGTGCCGATTTTGACTCTCTTGTGACATTTTAGTCTCGGTCTTCCCAAGTCGCGCCCGAAGCGCGGCCGGCTTCTATCGGAGACTTAGGGACTCGTTAACCCTTATGCACTGTAAAACAACGACTTGATCTTCTACGATCGTTTGCGGAACAGGGGGACCGATATGATCGCGCACGAACGAGAGTGCAGCATTTCGCGGATCAAACCGGCAACTTCAGAGGGCAATGAGCGGAGTTTCGCGCAAACATGCGGCGACGCTGCATTGCATATGGCCCAAGCCCGAATGGCGTTGGACGGCGAATCGCTCGACACCAGCCAGGCGATGACGCACCTCGATGCGGCAATCTCCTGCCTTCAAAGGATATCGCGCCGCTGTTCGCCAGATTTGGCCGAGGTGAAGAGCAGCGTTTTGGCATTTCAGCCTGCTCGGAACAGGAAGTCCGCCTAGCCTGCTTCCAGCCAGAATTCAGGTTCGGCCGGGGACAACCGCCCGCCTAGGCGAACCGGTGCGATGGCGCTGGCCAGCCCCGTGCCGTCGTCAACCTCAATTGCAACGCCACAAACCGTTGCATCTCCCTTGGACGGTGCGAACCTGCGCAAGGGGATTTGGCTGAGGAACCGGCTGATCGGCTCTTGCTTCTCCATGCCCAGGACAGAATCGAAATCCCCGCACATTCCAGCATCGCTGATGTAGGCAGTGCCGCCCGTGAGAATCTGGTGATCGGCCGTGGGGACATGAGTATGTGTGCCGACGACGGCGGTTACCCGCCCGTCGATAAAGTGTCCCAGAGACTCCTTCTCCGACGTGGCTTCCGCATGAAAGTCGATCAGGATCGCATCGGTTCCCGTTTTGAGCGGGCATGCCCCCACTTGTTCTTCGATCGCTCGGAAGGGATCGTCCATATGCGCCATGAAGACACGGCCCATGGCATTCACGACGAGGACATCTGCGCCATTGGCTGCTTTGAAGAGGCCCGCACCTTTTCCCGGTGTCCCTGCAGGGAAATTTAGGGGTCGCAGCAGCCTATCGTACCTCTCGATAAAGACGAGCGCCTCGCGCTGGTCCCACACATGGTTGCCGGTGGTCACTACGTCGGCTCCTGCGTCCAGGAGCTCGTTGAGGATGACTTCAGTGATTCCGAAGCCGCCTGCTGCGTTCTCGCCGTTCACCACAACGAAATCGGCGCGGTAGCGCTCTCGCAGTTTCGGCAACATCTCCAAGACGGCTACTCGACCGGCGCGGCCGACCACATCCCCTAAGAAGAGAAGACGCACGAGCCCGTCCGTATCCGAGAGGGGTTAAGCATCCATAGGTCAATACAGAATTGTTGCTTAGGCCGCCACCCTAGGGAGTGGAGGGGCCGCGGTGGCCGTCGGAGCGCAGATCCCGGGTGTCCCTACTCAAGTAGGTGGGCGCCGAGTGACAAAGACCACGATCCCCGTCAGGGTCAGCTCCCATAGGATCTTATAGGGCCCTGGAATAAATGCTCCTAACGCACCCCGCAGCCCGAACCAAATATATTAGGGCGTCGAAGGCCATTGGAATAGGGGTCGCAGAAACGATATCGCCGAGCGCCCTTGCGTCAGTGGCCACCGCTAGAACTGTCGGTCAGCCGCGTGTTTAGGCGCTCAAGCCGCGAAGCCGCATCGCCAATCTTGGCGAATAGCTGTGCTTCAATGGACCGCGCATTCTCGTCCGAATTCGATTTGTCGCGCCGTGCCTCGGCCAATTGCGCCCGAAGGTTCTCTACGTCGGCCCGCAGCGACCACAGCTCATCCGCAATGAAAAGCGAAGCCATAAGCATAAGGCGGTCGTCACCAACTTGGCCGAATTTCTGCCGCATATCGTCCACATGCGACCCAATATACTGTGCCATCTCGGCAAGATGACTCTCTTCGCCTTCGTTGCATTCGAGCCGGTAAGTTCGGCCGTTCAGCGTCACAACGACTTGCCCCATTTGATGCTCCTAGCCTCCTACCAGCCCGCGCCTAACCTAACCCTGCATCGCGGGCGCTATGTCTTTTAGGGCTCTCATTACGGCGTCGAGACGTTCCGCCACTTCGTCGTTCGCGGCCTTCAAGCGTTGCGCGCGGTTGCGTTCAACCGCAAGTTCAGCCACGAGTTGATCTCGCTCCTCGGTCAGAAACTTAACTTGCTCGCGCAGTTCAACGATCTCGGCCGACGGGGCCTTGCCTCGGTCATCGGCAAGAACTTGAGCAAGATGCACTTCAAGTACGTCCAAAGCCGCATCAAAGCGCGCCAAGGGATCGCTTGGGTCCAGTTTCATCACGGTTTGCGCCATCACAGTCGCCCTCCCCGCCAGGCGTCATCGATCATCGCGAAAGCCAGCTGTCTCGGAAGCCATGTTCCACATATGGAACAGTTAGCTGGCTGATTATGTGGTGACGCCATGTTCAAACGGAAAGGGCGCGCCCACAACCCTCTTCTCACGCAACGCTGTGCAAAGTTTGACAGTCCGGCGATGCCTATGATTTGAGAAAGCACCTTAGGACCCGAGCTATCGCAACATTTGGCGCCCCCTGCGTCGACACCGGAAATGTCTAAACTGAAGCCCCGCTGCCGCCTGTATCTGCAGGTAGCGGCACCCTTTCTGGCCAAAAAGACCGCGCAACTCTCCCAGGCTTTGTCGGAGCTTGGGCCGGCCTGCGTGCTCATTTCTGGAAACAACGAGCCGCTCGAGACTGGTATCCTTGACAGCCTAATTGACCGAATTCAGGGCGCCGGCGCTGCCTGTCTTATCGAAAACAGCATTGAAGCGTCTGTCGAACTAGGCGCTGACGGAGTGCACATTGCGGCCGATAAGTCCCTGTATAGCGAAGCGCGCAACGTGCTCGGCGAAAGTGCGAATATTGGCGTGGCTTGCGGCCTGGTGCGGCATGACGCCATGGAGCTGGCGGAGTTAGGTGCAGACTATGTGGCGTTCACCTCATCCGGCTCGCAAGATGCTGCGGCCGAATTTGACGCCCTGTCGGAGACGATCGCGTGGTGGTCGGAAATCTTCGTGGTGCCATGCGTCGCGTGGGACATTGCGGCCGTGTCACGAGCCGCTGCTCTAGCAGAGCTTGGTGTGGATTTTATCGCACCACCGTCGACGATCTGGGAGCGCGAAGACGCCCTGACTTTCCTGCGCGACATGGATCGGACCATCGGAAGTATTCGGAGAGAGGCATGAGAAAATTCCGCGTTGGTGTCACGACGCTGATACTGGGTATCCTGGTGCAAATGTCCCACCCCGGGACAGCGCTCGCTGAGGAGAGCGCCGCCTACGTCGCGTTCGCTGCTGGAAAATACAAGACCGCGCTTGAACTTGCGCAAAAGGAGGCCGAGGCGGGCTCGAAGGAAGCTTACACGCTCATTGGCGAGATGTACTCTGGCGGCCTCGGGGTGTCGCAAGATTATGCAAAGGCTGCCAACGCATACGCCAAAGCTGCCGATCTCGGCGACACCAACGCGGCGTTTTCCTTGGCGCTATTGACGACGAAGGGGCTGGGCGTGCGCAAAGACTCCCGCATGGCAGCCAATCTGTTCGAACAGGCGGCCAATGAGGGAAACCCGGCCGCCCAATACAATCTCGCTCTGATGTTTCTGCAAGGGCAAGGACGTCCGGCGAACGAAGCCAAGGCCGCGGAATGGATGGCCAAGGCGGCCGAGAGCGGCAATACGCAAGCGCAGTACGATCTTGGGGCCTTTTATCAGTTCGGACGCGGGGTTCCTCTTGATGAGAAGAAAGCCGCCGAATGGACCGGCAAAGCCGCAGATGCTGGCTTGCCTGCCGCACAGGTCGAGTACGCCACGATGCTGTTCAAGGGACGCGGCGTGGACGTGGACCAAGAAAAAGGCGCCAAGCTCTTCTCCCTAGCCGCGCAGAAAGGCAACCCTGTCGCTCAGAACCGTCTAGCGCGTCTCTACGCTAACGGCCTCGTTTTCCCTCTCGATCTTGTCGAAGCGGCCAAATGGCACCTCATCGCGCGCCGTGCAGGCGTCAGCGACTTTTCCCTCGATATCGCGTTGACGAAATTAACCTCGGAGCAGCGCGCTGCCGCCGAACGCTTCGTTGACGCCTATGAAGGAGCGACCATCAGCGAAGTGAAGCCACCCATCGAGCCCGCGCCCACTCTTGACAGCGGCCAGAACGCGAGTGTTAAAGCCAGCCCAGAGGCTCAGACGACTTCGCCCCAGCCATCGAGGCCGAGTGGCCCGCCCGGCACCACACAGTCCAAAACACAGACCACGACACAACCCAAAGGCACTCCGTAAGGAACCCCATGAAGATCAACGGCAACGAGATCCGGCCTGGCAACGTTATTCAGCACAAAAACGGCCTTTGGGTCGCGGTTAAGACGCAAGCCGTGAAGCCCGGTAAAGGTCCAGCCTACGCGCAGGTGGAGCTAAAGAACTTGATCGACGGCTCCAAACTCAACGAGCGCTTCCGCTCCTCCGAAACGGTGGAGCGCGTCCGCTTAGAGCAGAAGGACCACCAGTTCCTCTTCGCAGAAGGCGATATGCTGACGTTCATGGATCTGGAGTCTTACGATCAGATCCAAATTCCGCAGGATCTTCTGGAAGATCGAGCAGCGTTTCTCCAAGATGGCATGACCGTCATGGTCGAAAGCCACGAAGGACGACCTATTGGCGTTGCCCTCCCCGACCAGGTCACTCTCGAAATCGTTGAAGCCGATCCTGTGGTGAAGGGCCAGACTGCCGCATCGTCTTACAAACCGGCCAAGCTCGAAAACGGCGTGCGCGTGATGGTGCCGCCCTTTATCGAGGCCGGCGAAAAGATCGTGGTAGACACGAATGAACTGACCTATGTCCGCCGCGCGGAGTCATAAGACAGCTCAGCTTCAAACAGGGCACATAAGCTGGATGGTTCATCGTTTGGTCTGCTCGACCTCACACCTTCAGAGGCCAATCCATCAATGGCTTTAAAGATCTAGAGGCATCAGGAGCCCATGCCCGCGTCGGCGTTGATGAACGTAATGATCGGTGCCGCCCGCAAGGCGGGCCGCAGCCTCGCGCGCGACTTCGGCGAGGTCGAAAATCTGCAGGTCTCGGTGAAGGGACCGGCGAATTTCGTCACCGCAGCCGATCTGCGCGCGGAGGAGATCATCTTCGCCGAACTCTCCAAGGCGCGGCCCGGCTATGGCTTTCTGATGGAGGAGCGCGGGGAGGTCGAAGGCGCCGATCGAACGCATCGTTGGATCGTGGACCCACTCGACGGTACGACCAATTTCCTGCACTCGATACCTATTTTTGCCGTCGCAATCGCACTTGAGCGAGAGGGCGAGCTTGTCGCTGGCCTGATCTACAATCCTGTGATGAACGAGACCTTCACTGCCGAAAAGGGCCAGGGTGCTTTTCTCAACGACCGGCGCATCCGCGTCGCGGCACGCGCGGAGCTGGGAACAGCTGTCATCGGCACCGGCGTGCCCCACAGCGGGCGCCCGGGCCACGAACAGTTTCTGAGGGAAGTGAGGGCGGTGATGGCGTCCAGCGCCGGCGTCCGACGGACCGGCTCTGCTGCTCTGGATCTTGCGTGGACGGCAGCCGGCCGCTTCGACGGGTTCTGGGAGAGCAATTTGCGCCCTTGGGACATGGCCGCCGGGATAATCCTCACGAAAGAGGCGGGCGGCTATGCGACCGACATGAACGGGAAGGACAAAATCTTCGAGACAGGGAGCATCGTCGCCGGCAACGAGACAATCCAATTGAAGCTGCTCAAGATCTTGAAGTCCGCGAATGCGCCAGCGCCCTCTCCGGCGAAGACTGGGTAGCGGTACTGCCGCCTTCAGACTACCGTTTTGCCCGCCAAACTATTCAGGTACTGTCAATTTTAGGCAAATCTGAAGAAAATCGAGCGAGGACATTGAGCTTAGAACGCTCGAAAATAAGCGCTGGCGTATAAAGCTGGCTAGCCGCCGTACAAGGACCCTGGCAGAGAACTATGGCACGCAAGACCTATCGAACTCAGCTCTCGCGCCCGCAGATCTTTCTCTGGCGCATGTCGCTCTTTCTAGTTCTCGCTGTCCTGCTGGCGATCATCTTGGACGGTCAGACCGGCCAACTCAGGTCCAGCTTCATGGCCAATCCTGGACTGAACGGGCTGATCATTGGCGTTCTGATCGTGGGCTGCGTTTATGCATTCCGCCAAGTCTTGAGGCTCTATCGCGAGATCAACTGGGTCAACAATTTCAGCATCACGGATGCCAGTCCGACAAAGACAAATCCGCCCGTGCTGCTCCTACCGATGGCCACCATGTTGAGAGATACGACTGGGCACCTCAGCCTCGAAACAGGCTCGGCGCGTACATTGCTGGACTCGGTCGCCTCTAGGCTGGACGAGCAGCGCGAGACCACGCGCTACCTTGTTGGCCTGTTGGTGTTCCTCGGCCTTCTCGGGACCTTTTGGGGACTGCTGACAACCGTGAGCTCCGTAGGCAACACAATCGGCGCGCTGGACACGAGCGGCGACGAAAGCGTGCTTCTGTTCGATCAACTCAAAGAAGGCCTTGCTGGACCTCTTTCGGGCATGGGTATTGCCTTCTCGTCATCGCTTTTCGGGCTGGCCGGGTCTCTTATTCTCGGCTTTCTCGATCTGCAAGCAGGCCACGCGCA
>NZ_JBZMXT010000099.1:0-6542 GCF_058506495.1 Methyloceanibacter sp.
GTACATTTGTAATCGTAGAGAAGGACCGGCTTTCCGTGCGATGGAGACTCCGCAACACGCACGTTCCGGGGGATGACCGTTTGGTAGACCTTGTCGCCCAAAACCTCCCGTACGTCCTGCACGACCTGATCCGAAAGGCTGGTGCGCTGATCGTACATAGTCAGCACCACACCATGGATGCGCAGCTTAGGATTGAGCCGGCCGCGTATCTCGTCAACCGTGCTCAAGAGCTGAGCCAGGCCCTCAAGGGCAAAGAATTCGCATTGCAGAGGCACCAGCACGGCGTCGGCGGCGGCTAGCGCGTTGAGCGTCAAAAGATTAAGCGACGGCGGACAATCGATCAGAACATAGGTTGTACGCGCATCGTCAGGTTCGTGCGCAGCGAGCTCGGCAAAGCAGTCGCGCAGCCGATAGTGCTTGCCGCTGCTGTCGCCAAACTCTCGCTCGAAGGACATCAGATCGATTGTCGCCGGGACAATCGACAGGCGTGGAACGTGCGTAGACACCATTGCGTCAAGGATGGACGTGTCGCCGGTGAGGACATCGAATGTCGAGCGGTCCCGTTGGTCGATTCCAAGCCCCGTAGAGGCATTGCCTTGCGGGTCGAGATCGACGATCAGCACACGCTCTCCGACGGCCGCCAGCGCCGTTCCAAGGTTAATCGCCGTCGTCGTCTTGCCAACGCCGCCTTTCTGGTTTGCGAGCGCTATGATCCGCATCGCATTTCGGCTCATGGATGCCTCCGGCGCAGGTTCTGTATCTCAACGATCCGTGCGTCATCGGCTGTCAGGCTCGGATGGCACACGCAGTCGAACTGCCACCGCGCTTCGGCGGTCGCGATTTCGGTGGCTGTATCGCGGCCTTTCAGGAAGATCCCCCTGGTTTCCTCGCGCAGAAAGGGTTCTGCGAGCTCCAGCAGACGGGTCAGCGGCGCGAGCGCGCGGGCGCTGACCACATCTGGCCTTAGGCTTTGAGCCTTTTCCGCAAACTGTTCAATACGCATCGCATGGATGTCCACAGGGGCCTTGAGTGCTCGGACCACTTCGCTGAGAAACGCACACTTTTTTTGATTCGATTCAACGAGATGCATGCGAAATTCCGGATCGCCGCTTTTCAAAATGGCGACGACCAAGCCTGGGAAGCCGCCGCCCGAACCCAGATCGAGCCAGAGTCGCGCGTTTGGCGCAAGCCCTGCGAGTTGCGCCGAGTCGGCTATATGCCGGCTCCAGACTTCGGGGAGCGTCGAAGGGGCGACGAGATTGGTCGTTTTCTGCCAGTGCTCCAGGAGCTCTACATAGCGCTGTAGGCTGTGGATTGTTTCATGTGAAACTTTAAAGGTTTCGGCGAACGACCCCGCGCTTGAGGCGGGGGCGCCGCGCTTATCGCCGGCTGTCATGCGCTTTTTGCCGACCTTACCTTTTTCACATGTGCCAGGAGCAGCATGAGCGCCGCAGGCGTCATCCCATCCAGGCGCGCGGCCTGTCCAAGGCTCGCGGGCCTGGTCCGGGACAGCTTCTGCCGAAGCTCATTGGATAGGCCTGGCAGGCCATCATACGCGAAGTCTGCAGGGATAGAGATTGCCTCGTCCTTTCGGAATGCGGCGACGTCCATTTCTTGGCGCGACACATAAACCGCGTAGCGGGCATCGATCGAGAGTTGGCTGGCTATAGCCGCATCGAGTGCGCCGATTTCCGGCCAGATCTCGGCAAGCCGCGGAATGTCGATGTCCGGGTAACTCAGGAGATCGAACGCGCTCCGCTTGCGCCCGTCGCGATTAATGGAGAGACCCATCTTTGCGGCTTCATTCGGCGTGAGCGTCAGGTTGCGGAGGACCTCTTCTCCAGCCTTGAGACGTTCCGCCTTAACTTCATAAACCCGTTGGCGGGTTTTCCCGACGCAGCCGGCCGCGATGCCGAACGGCGTTAACCTTTGGTCCGCATTGTCGGCCCGCAGCATCAAGCGGTACTCCGCCCGTGACGTGAACATGCGGTAGGGCTCCGTAACGCCCCGGGTCACGAGATCGTCGATCATCACCCCGAGATAGCCGTCGGCACGGGTCACAGAGAAGCGATCCTGGTCCCCGGAGGCCGCCTTCGCCGAGTTAAGGCCGGCGATCAGTCCTTGCGCCGCGGCTTCCTCATAACCCGTCGTGCCATTGATCTGCCCGGCCAAGAACAGGCCGCCGAGAGCCTTTGTCTCCAGGCTTGGGTGGAGTTCCCGAGGATCAACGTAGTCGTACTCGATAGCATAGCCCGGACGGTTCACGTGAACATTCTCGAGACCCGCAATCGTCTTCAGGAAAGCGCGTTGCACATCTTCAGGTAGCGATGTCGAGATGCCATTGGGGTAGACAGTGTCGTCATCCAGCCCCTCGGGCTCCAAGAAGATCTGGTGGCTCTCGCGATCCTTGAAACGGACCACCTTGTCTTCAATGGAAGGGCAGTAACGCGGACCGACACTGTCAATAGCGCCCGTGTACATTGGCGCCCGCGCGAGATTGGACTCGATGATTTTGTGTGTCTTTTCAGACGTATAGGTGATGTAGCAGGAAACCTGCTGCGTCGAAATCTTGTCCGTGAGGAACGAGAAAGGAACAGGCGGCTCATCGCCCGGCTGTTCCTTCAGCCGTGACCAATCAATAGTCCGTCCATCGAGCCTCGGTGGTGTCCCGGTCTTCAGGCGTCCCATTTGCAGGCCAAGTCCGTACAGCCGATCGGAGAGACCAAGGGCCGGCGCCTCGCCCATGCGCCCGGCAGCAATGCGCGTGTCGCCGATATGAATGAGACCTCGCAGGAACGTTCCCGTCGTGAGAACAACCGCGCCCGCAATCAGCCGCTGGCTATCGGACGTCACAACGCCCGAAACTTGGCCTCGATCCACGATGAGATCCTCGGCGGCACCTTCCACCACATGGACATTGTCGATCTCCGCGATCTCCCGCTGCATGGCTTGGCGATACAGCTTCCGGTCCACCTGCGCGCGCGGGCCTTGAACGGCGGGCCCCTTGCTGCGGTTCAAAACACGGAATTGGATGCCGGCAGCATCGGCCACGCGCCCCATCAAGCCGTCCAGCGCATCGATCTCACGCACAAGGTGCCCTTTGCCCAACCCGCCAATGGCTGGATTACAAGACATCTCACCGATGGAGGCGGCGCTGTGGGTGACCAAAGCCGTGGCCGCGCCAAGACGCGCAGCAGCTGCGGCAGCCTCGCACCCGGCATGGCCGCCGCCAATGACAATCACGTCGTATGCCTTATTGGAGGCCGCATCGCTCATGCGCGCTAGATAGTCGCTCGGAGACGCGCCGTCAAAGGCTTGAGATACCGATGTTTCACGTGAATCAATCCACCTCTTAGCGCGGCGCGGTGTTTCACGTGAATCATTCGCTCAAACCTCACTTTCCAATGCAAAATTCGGAAAAAATGGCCCCCAACACCTCTTCGACGTCAATTCGGCCCGTGAGGCGTCCCAAGTGGTGCGCGGCGACCCTCAGTTCCTCTGCGCGAAGCTCCGCATCGAGATCGTGGTTAACAAACCGTTTCAAAGCGTCCCGAACTGACACAAGTTCGACGCGATGCCTCGACCGCGTTATCGGCGACGACGCGTGTGGCTCCAACCCCTCCGTAGCCTGGGCCACAAGCGCCGCAATCAGCGCCTCCAACCCCTCTCCCGTCCGCGTCGAAATCGACAGACCTGCCGCGTGCGATGGCGCGGAACGCAGGTCGGACTTGTTGAAGACTGTCAAGACGGGCGAAGAGGCAAAATCCGGTGGCGTCGGCGATTCCTGAGCAGGACTGTCCACAATCCACAGCACGAGATCCGCCGACTGCGCGCGAGAGACCGCACGCCGCATGCCCTCGCTCTCGACAGCGCCACCGCCTTCCCTCAGGCCCGCCGTATCGGCGATGATCACCGGCACGCCACCAACGTCGAGGTGCACTTCGATCACGTCGCGTGTGGTGCCGGCCTCTTCGGAGACAATCGCCACATCCCTTTTGGCCAGCGCGTTCAGAATGGATGACTTCCCCGCATTGGGCGGTCCTGCGATAACAACGCGAAATCCGTCCCGCAAGCGCTCACCCGTCTGGTCTGCGAGGTGATCCACCACGTCGCGCAACAGCGGAACTACCGCATCGCCCGCCTTCGCAATCGCGTCCTCCGCAACATCGGCCTCGTCTGAAAAATCGAGCGCCGCCTCCATCATCGATTGGGCTCTCAGGAGTACCGCGCGCCAGCCCTCATACAACCGACGCAGCCCCCCTTCCGACTGAGCCAACGCCTGCCGCCTTTGCAATTCTGTCTCGGCGCTGACGAGGTCCGCGAGCCCCTCGACCTCTGTGAGATCGAGCTTTCCGTTTTCAAATGCGCGACGCGCGAATTCTCCGGGTTCCGCTAAGCGCGTCCCATGGATCGCCAACACCGCATCCACGACGGCCTTCACGACAGCGCGGCCGCCATGCACCTGCAGTTCGGCCATGTCTTCCCCGGTAAAGCTCGCCGGAGCCGGAAACCACAGAACCAGACCGCGGTCAAACTCGCCAATACGCCGCAAGCTTGCTTCACGTGGAACAGGCAGCGAAATTGTGAGGTTTTCCAGTACCACACTGGTCTGCGGCCCCGAGATGCGAATTACGGCTACGGCCGCCATCCCCGTTCCGGAGGCGAGCGCAACGATCGTCTCATTGGCATCGAGGCTGCGCACTTCCGCGGACTCGTGATGGGGGAGGCTTTGCGTCATAGTCCATCGTACTCAGGGGCGGGCGGATCGGAAGGCAGGATGAGCGACAACAAACATAACCAGTTGGGGAGCGAAACCAGCCCCTATCTGCGTCAACACAAGGACAATCCTGTGCACTGGCGTCCCTGGGGCACCGAAGCTTTGGACGAAGCGAAGAGCACAGGCAAGCCCATCCTCCTGTCGGTCGGCTATGCCGCCTGCCATTGGTGTCATGTGATGGCGCATGAGAGCTTCGAGGATCCCGACACGGCCGCGGTGATGAACGAACTCTTCGTCAACATAAAGGTCGATCGCGAGGAGCGCCCCGACGTCGACGCGATCTATATGAGCGCTCTCCACATGATTGGCGAACAAGGCGGCTGGCCCCTCACCATGTTCCTGACCTCGGACGCCGAGCCCTTCTGGGGCGGCACCTATTTCCCGAAAACACAACGCTTCGGCCGCCCCGCCTTCGTCGACGTGCTGCGAACCGTATCGCACACCTATCACGCGGAACCGGAGAAGGTGCGCACCAATGCCGACGCGCTTCGCTCACGGCTTGAGCCTACCAAGGTCGGGGGCGAGTCGGTTGCCCTGACAGACGCCATTCTCAACAATTGGACCCGGCGCTTTCTCCAGGCCGTGGACCCCAGCACGGGCGGCATGCGCGGAGCACCCAAATTTCCGCAGACCAATTTCTTCTCCCTGCTTTGGCGCGGCGCGCTTCGCTACGACGTCGTTAGTCTTAACGAGGCCGTCAACATCACGCTCACCCATATTTGCCAAGGGGGCATCTACGATCATGTGGGGGGCGGCTTCGCACGCTACAGCGTGGACGACGAATGGCTCGTGCCACATTTCGAGAAGATGCTCTACGACAACGCGCTCCTGGTCGACCTCATGTGTTCGGTCTGGCGTGAAACGAAATCGCCTCTCTATCAGCGCCGCGTCGAAGAGACCGTCGGCTGGCTCTTGCGCGAAATGGTCACCCAAGGCGGCGGCTTCGCAGCATCCCTCGATGCGGACTCCGAAGGCGAAGAAGGCAAGTTCTATGTCTGGGAATATGAAGAAGTGAAGGAGCTTCTCGAGCCGGACGACTTCACCCTCTTCGCCGATATCTACGACATCACGCCCGATGGCAATTTCGAAGGGAAGAACATTCCCAATCGTCTGCATACGGTTCAGTTGCGCGACGACGCAACCGAAGCGCGTCTACAGGACACGCTTCAAACGCTCTTCAAGCGGCGCTCCCTCCGTGTACGTCCTGGTTTCGACGACAAAGTCCTTGCCGACTGGAATGGCCTCATGATCACGGCGCTTGCGAGTGCTGCAATGGCTTTCCAAAGGCCCGAGTGGTTGGAAGCAGCAGAGAAGGCTTTCGATTTCGTCTTTATGCGGATGAGCATGGGGGTGCGCCTCATCCATTCCTATAGAGAAGGACCCGGCAATGCGCCCGCCACGGCGAGCGACTACGCCAATATGATCCGCTCGGCGCTCGCCCTCGCCAACGCCACGAACAATCCGGAATATGTGGAGCAAGCTGCCGCTTGGGCGCATGTCCTCGATACGCATTACTGGTCCGAGGAACTTGGGGGCTATTACCTGGCCGCCGACGATACGAACGACATCATCGTGCGTCCGCTCAATGCCATTGACGACGCCACGCCCAACGCCAATGCGGTGATGGTGTCGAACCTCGTCGCGCTTGCCTCCTGGACCGGCAATAGTTCGTATACGGATCGCGCCGAGAAGATCATCACATCCTTCGGGCCCGCCATTACCGCAAACCCCGTCGGGCATTCGGGCATGCTGGGCGCCGCGCTCG
>NZ_JBZMXT010000100.1:0-6512 GCF_058506495.1 Methyloceanibacter sp.
TATCGACGAGCAGGCTGTCACCTTCTGCGCGCATCGACATCGTTACCTTGACGTCTTTGAGCCGCCGCTCGGCGGTGCGAATGGCCATCTCAATGGCCGCTTCGTTAGCGCCGTTTACGTGCTTGATGCCGTCAACCACTAATTGTGGAGTGTAGACTTTTCCATCACCGCGCGACAGCGCATAGTCTCGTTGCCGATCGCTATTCTCAGGACTTGAGAGCGTGTCGTGCCAACCAAGGTAGTTCCAATAATCAACGGAGAACGAGAGCGTGATGACACCGGGCTTGTCGCGCAGCTCATCGAACAATGCATCCGCCGGCGGACACGAGGAGCAGCCCTGGCTTGTGAACAGCTCCAGCAAAACCGGCGTATCTGTGGATTTATCGAGCGCTTTTGCTAGGCTGGCATTGTCAGCCTTTGCAATTGCGAATGTTGCGCCGAGACCCAGGATGAAGAAGACAGCAGCGGCGCCAATACGCGCCCGGGATGTTTCGGAATAAGCAGTTTTCATGACCCTTAGCATGCCGGAATCCGAAGAATTTTTCTGGCAAAATCGGATCGCACGCGGTCACAACTCGGTGACCTGAGTTCGGTCAGAGGCACGATCCTTTGCACCAGGACGAGGTTCGCGGACACGTTGCGTCAAGCATTCCGCCTTTGACCTACGCAGATTCCTTGACCAGGCTCCGTAGCACGTAATGCAGAATGCCGCCGTTCCGGAAATAGTCCAACTCGTCATAGGTATCGATTCGGACACTCAGCGGAACCATCCGTGTACTGCCATCTGGATAGGTGATGGCAGCCTCGATAATCTGGCCTGGTTTGATCTCGCTGATCCCTTCGATACTCACAGTCTCATTCCCAACAAGCCCTAGCGTTTCCCAGGACGCATTGTCTGTAAAGGTCAGCGGCAACACGCCCATACCGATGAGGTTGGACCGGTGAATGCGCTCGAAGCTCATTGCGACGACAGCGCGCACGCCCAACAGCCGCGTTCCCTTGGCCGCCCAGTCGCGAGAGGATCCCGTGCCGTATTCCTTACCGGCGAACACAACTAGCGGCACGTTCTCGCTCTTGTAGCGCATTGCCGCGTCGTACATCGCAAGCCGGTCACCGGACGGGTAGTGCACGGTGACGCCACCCTCGACGCCAGGCACCATCTGGTTCTTGATGCGTGTGTTTGCAAATGTGCCACGCATCATCACCTCGTGGTTGCCACGGCGCGAGCCGTAGGAATTGAAGTCTGCTGGCCTGACGCCATTCTCAGTGAGATAGCGGCCCGCCGGACTATCACCTTTGATCGCGCCGGCAGGTGATATGTGGTCAGTGGTGATCGAATCTAAGAACAAGCCAAGAACGCGCGCATCGACGATGTCGGAGAGCGGCTCAGGCTCCATCGTCATGTCCGCGAAGTAGGGCGGCTCCTGCACGTAGGTTGATTTCGTGTCCCACTGATAAGTGAGTCCGCCCTCGACAGCGATGGCTTGCCACTCTGGATCGCCTTTGAAAACGTCCCCGTAACGCTCCTTGAACATCGACTTCTTAACGGCCTTGCGTACGAGCTCCGCGACTTCCTTAGAAGACGGCCAGATATCTTTGAGGAAGACGGGTTTTCCGTTCTTGCCAGTGCCGATGGGCTCTTTCGTCAGGTCGACAGTCACCGAGCCAGCGAGGGCATAAGCGACCACGAGCGGAGGAGAGGCGAGATAGTTCGCGCGTACATCGTTGTTCACCCGGCCCTCAAAATTCCGGTTTCCTGAGAGAACCGAGGCGACGGCGAGACCGTGTTCGTGAATCGTATGCGAGATCTCTTCGGGTAGCGGTCCCGAATTACCGATGCACGTTGTGCAACCGTAGCCAACCAAGTTGAAGCCGAGCGTATCGAGGTCTTTTTGCAGACCCACTCGTTCCAAATAGTCGGTCACGACCTGTGATCCTGGGGCCAGTGACGTCTTGACCCAAGGCTTCACGCTGAGACCTTTATCAACCGCATTCCGCGCCAAGACGCCCGCGCCAACCATGACGTAGGGGTTCGACGTATTGGTGCAGGACGTGATTGCGGCAATCACGACATCGCCATGGCCCAGATCGAAGTTCTTGCCGCTCACTGCAACGCGCTTATCAGCTTCCGCGCTCTTTCCGTATTCCTGGTCGAGAACTTTCTCGAACGCTGACGCGGCGTTGGTCAAAGCCACGCGGTCCTGAGGCCGCTTAGGCCCGGCGATGGACGGCACGACGTCAGCCAGGTTGAGCGACAGCGTGTCGGTAAAGACAGGATCTGGCGTATCGTCCTTGCGGTACATGCCTTGCGCCTTGGCGTAGGCCTTCACTAGGTCGACGCGCGACTCCTTCCGCGCGGTTGCCTCCAAATAGGCCAAGGCCTCTTTGTCGATAGGAAAGAACCCACAAGTTGCACCATACTCCGGCGCCATGTTCGCAATCGTTGCCCGGTCTTCCAGCGGCAACTTATCAAGACCCGTGCCGTAGAATTCGACAAACTTTCCAACGACCCCTTTCTCACGGAGCATCTCGACCACGGTGAGCACGAGATCGGTCGCCGTAACGCCTTCCTTGAGTTCGCCTGTCAGTTCGAAGCCGATCACTTCTGGCAGCAGCATGGAGATCGGCTGACCGAGCATCGCGGCTTCCGCCTCAATCCCGCCGACGCCCCAACCGAGAACCGAGAGGCCGTTGACCATGGTCGTGTGCGAGTCTGTTCCAACGAGCGTATCCGGATAGGCGACCGTCGCGCCGTTCTCTTCCTTGGTCCAAACCGTCTGGGCGAGGTATTCGAGATTGACCTGATGACAAATGCCGGTGCCCGGTGGGACAACGCGGAAATTGTCGAACGCACTGGCTCCCCAGCGCAAAAACGCGTAACGCTCGCCGTTGCGCTCATATTCCTTGTCGACATTGATTTTGAACGCGGCGCCCGAGCCGAAGGCATCGACCATGACCGAATGGTCGATCACGAGATCTACAGGTGCCAGAGGATTTATCTTCTTCGCATCGCCGCCAAGTTTTTCGACCGCGTCCCGCATAGCCGCAAGGTCCACGACTGCGGGCACACCGGTAAAATCTTGCATCAGCACACGCGCGGGGCGAAAGGCAATCTCTCGGTCGCTGCGCTTGTTCTGCACCCAGTGGGCAAGCGCACGGATGTCGTCCGATGTGACCGTGCGTCCATCCTCGTGCCTCAAGAGATTCTCAAGAAGCACTTTCAGGGAGAAGGGCAGACGACCGACGCCGTGCAATCCGGCCTCCTCTGCAACCTTCAAATCGAAATACTCGTAATCGTGCTTGCCGACCTTCAGAGTGCGCCGGCACTTGAAGCTGTCGAGCGAGGTCAAAACCGCCGATGTCAATGAAATCTCCTTTACGAGCCCGGAAGACGGGCAAGTCCCAGCAAATACGAACGCCTCAGCCAATGGCAAGCAAAGATGCAGCCAAGATGCCTCGCCGCCTGGTATGAGGCGCTGAACCGGACAATCGGGTGCACATTTTTCGGAGTTCCCGGACTGCCACGAGTCTTGGCCTTTGGATACACGCTTTTCCGCAACTATAAAGACCCTGGGAGCGACCACACAATGACACCAAGGGACGCGCCCTTCATGGCTTCGGCGGCCAAACCTGCCGAAAATTTGCGCAACTAGGCTGCAGATCGCTTTATGAGCACTCCCTTCACCGCAACTCTCGAAGCGCGCGACGTCGCCTGCGACCGTGGCGGCAGGCGCCTCTTCGAGAATTTGTCCTTTAGCCTCGAGCCGGGCGACGGGCTGCTGGTGCAAGGCCCTAACGGGACCGGCAAAACCAGCCTTATGCGTCAGATTGCCGGTCTCTTACCGCTCTCAGCTGGGGAAGTATCTATAGGCGGCGTCGACGCGGACATACCCCTGGCCGAGTTTTGCCATTACGTCGGACACCTCAATGGCGTGAAGGCCAGTCTAACGGTGCGCGAGAACCTATCGTTCTGGAGCCGCTTTCTCCACGGAGACTCCGAATGGGACGATATGGAGACCGCGTTGGACGTCTTCGGCCTGACGGAAATTGCCGACGTTGCAGCTGGGTTCTTATCCGCTGGCCAGAAGAGAAAGCTCGCACTGTCGAGACTATTCGCTTGTGCGCGGCCAATCTGGCTCCTGGATGAGCCCTCGGTCTCGCTCGACGCAGCATCCGTGGAACGTCTTGGAAGGGCCATCAAGAAGCACGGCGAAGCGGGCGGAATCGCGATTGTCTCAACCCATGTACCGCTCGCGACACCCCTTAGCTACACCCTCGATCTGCATCGACTCGACCCGGTGCGAGATCCTCACCTCGACGCAAGCGAGGGGGACTTGGCGTGAACGCAGCGCTCGCTCTTTTACGGCGCGACATCGCGCTCGCCTTTCGCGAGGGGGGCGCCATAGGCGTAGCGCTCGGCTTCTACCTGATGGTCATCGCGATCGCACCGTTCGGCCTCGGACCCGACATCAACTTGCTCGCGCGCGTGGCTCCAGGATTGTTGTGGATTGCCCTGCTGCTCGCGGCATTGCTTTCGGCGGATCGCATCTTCCACAACGACTATGAGGACGGATCCCTTGACGTTTTATCTATGGGACCCGTGCCACTCGCGGCTGTGGCGGCGTCAAAATCACTCGCCCACTGGGCGACCACCTGCGTACCTCTTGCCCTGCTCGCTCCCGTGCTGGGGCTGTTGCTGAATTTTCCGATCGATGCGATTCCACTCCTGGTGCTGACCATGCTGGTAGGAACGCCCGCCGTCAGCTTCATTGCCAGCATTGGCGCCAGCCTCACGCTCGGCTTGCGACGAAGCGGTCTCCTGCTCGCATTGCTTGTTTTGCCCCTTTACGTCCCCGTGTTGATTTTTGGCGCGTCCACGATTTCCACGGCGCTCACTGGACCCGGATCGCCCTGGCCGCCCTTTCTAATGCTCTGCGCCATAAGCCTTGCCAGCATCATCCTTGCGCCTATTGCCGCAGCCGCTGCCTTACGCACGAGCTTCCGCTAGCAACCGCGTCCCATGGCGCGTCCTCTTACAGCACCGCTCCATTTTTCATGATGGTTCTGCTTTGCGCTTTGCAGTTAAAGCTACTAGATCAGGGACAATGACATTATCGATTACCAGCCTGGCGAACCCGACACGGTTCCTGAACCTTGCCGACAAGGTTCTCCCGTGGCTGATTGCGCTGACCGCCATCCTGCTCGGGACGGGGCTTTATCTTGGTTTTTTCGTTGCGCCGGCCGACTACCAGCAAGGGGAAACGGTCCGTATCATGTATATCCACGTGCCATCGGCATGGATTGCCATGTTTGCCTATGTCCTGATCGCCGTTGCCGGACTCGGCACGCTGATTTGGCGGCACCCGCTGGCCGATGTCTCGGCCAAGGCCGCAGCGCCAATCGGCGCCGCTTTCACCTTTCTCGCCCTCGTCACCGGATCTTTGTGGGGCAAGCCAATGTGGGGAACTTACTGGGTCTGGGATGCGCGGCTCACCTCGTTCCTGGTCTTGTTCCTGCTTTATCTCGGCCTCATCGCGCTCTGGCAGGCGATTGAAGAACCGGGTCGTGCTGGACGGGCCGCGGCCATTCTCGCCCTCGTAGGCGTGGTCAATATTCCGATCATCAAGTTCTCTGTAGATTGGTGGAACACACTGCATCAGCCGGCGAGCGTGTTTCGGGTAGAGGGGTCGGCGATTGACCCTTCGATTCAAACGCCGCTGCTGATTATGGCGCTGGGATTCACGCTGCTCTTTGTTGTGCTGCACCTGATCGCAATTCGCGCCGAGATTTTGCGCCGCAGGGTGTACGCTCTGCAGCAAGCGCAAGTCGCGCAAGCAGCGTCGACCTAACGCGCAAGGACCTAAGTATGCTCGGCCTTGGACCGCACGCCAGCTTCATCATCGCCGCCTACGCGGTGACCTTCATCACCTTAGCGTTCTTGGTGATTTCGATCGTTGCGAGCGATCGCAAACAGCGCCGGCTCTTGGCCGACCTTGAACGCCGCGGCATTACACGCCGCTCGGCAGCGAAGCCAAAACCAGCCGCCACGCCCACGGTGACCCGAACGGTCCCGTAAGAACCGATTTCAACCAAATGACAGAAACCAAGTCCTCACGAACGGAAAACGAACGCGCAGCATTGCCAAAGGCCCGAAAGCGCTCATTCGGCGTTCTTTTGCCCTTCGCGCTCTTTGCGGCTCTTGCGGGGCTGTTCTTCATCGCTTTGAACGCGGGTGACCCCTCGAGCCTGCCATCGGCACTTGTCGGCAAGCCGGTGCCAGCATTTGAATTGCAACCGCTCAACGCAGTGGACGCCACGACCAGGGCTCAGGACACCGTGAGTTCAGAGGTCCTGGGCAACGGCAAGCCGGCGATTGTCCACTTCTTTGCATCTTGGTGTGGACCGTGCCGCGAGGAGCATCCGGCAGTGATGGCCCTTTCAGAAAAGTTGCGCGCACAGGACCCCGGCATCCCATTTTTCGGCATCAACTACAAGGACGAAGCGACCGCGGC
>NZ_JBZMXT010000101.1:0-6340 GCF_058506495.1 Methyloceanibacter sp.
CGTAACTGTTACGTCGACGCGGTCCTCCGCGCCCGTCTCGAAGAGCAGCGGTATTTCGAGAACCGCCATCGAAATGCCGGAAGCCTCCAGGTCGCATAGAAAGTCAATTTCGGCCTGTGTTACCAGCGGGTGGACGATTGCCTCGAGTGCCTTCAGACGCTCTGGCTGGCCGGCCACTTCCGCGGCGAGAAGTCCCCGATCGACCCGGCCATCGCGCGTCGTACCTGGGAAAGCTCTCTCGATTAGAGGTACTGCCTCACCCTCATAGAGCTGGTGCACGTACGCATCTGCATCGAACACGGGGACGCCATGCCGCCGAAAGTGAGCAGCGGCTGAGCTCTTTCCCATGCCGATCCCCCCCGTCAGGCCGACGACCAGCATCACCCGGCCTCCAGCGTGGCGACGACCTCCGCACGCAGATCCGCCGTCACGTCGGGGCGAATGCCAAACCAATGTTCGAAGCCAGGGACGGCCTGATGGAGGAGCATCCCCAATCCATCGACGGCCGTGAGACCCCGCTCCCGCGCTGCGGCCAGTAGCGGCGTCTCCAAAGGAACGTAGACGATGTCCGCTACAACGGCGGCGGTTGGCAGGGCGGGCACCATGATTTCCAGCGGCGGCTGACCAGTCATTCCGAGGCTGGTCGTATTCACCAGAAGTCCGCACGCTGGCAATGCTGAGTCCTTTTTATCCCAGGGCAGAACGTCGACGGGACTGCCGAACTCGCGGGCGAGGGTTTCGGCCTTCGCCACCGTGCGATTCGTCAGAAGGACCCGGCGCACGCCAGCCGCAATCAGGCCATAGAGAACCCCGCGCGCGGCGCCGCCGGCGCCCAAGACCATGGCCACGTCGCAGCGTGCTTGCCAGTCGGGCGCCAGCCCCTGGAGATTGATCATGAACCCATAGGCATCCGTGTTACTGCCTTGAAGAAGGCCCTGTTTGTCGAGCCATACTGTGTTGACCGCGCCGATTGCCTTTGCCGCGGTATCGGCCTGATCCACCGCCCTCAATGCCGCTTCCTTATGGGGCAAGGTAACATTCGCACCAACGTAGCCATGCTCCGACAAAGTCCGCAGAAAGTCGGCAATGTCCTCGGGCTTTACCGCCTCTTTTCCATACGCCCCGTCGATGCCGTAGTGCTTGAGCCAATAGCCATGAATAACAGGCGAGCGCGAATGCTCCACCGGCCAACCAATCACGCATGCGCGTGGCGGACTGCTCATTCTCCTGTCATCCTTCGATCGCACCCTCGCGACGGAGCGCTTCGAGAAGTGGGAGGAGCGGCAAGCCAAGAATCGAGAAGAAGTCTCCGTTGATATTATCGAAAAGCTGGATACCCAAAGACTCGATCTGATAAGCGCCAATCGAACCTAGAACGCCTTGACCCGCCGCTGCGAGATAGCGGCCAATGAAGGCCGGGGTCAGCTTGCGCATGGTCAGTGTCGCCACGTCAGTGTAGGCCCATTTAGTCTCGCCGCCCGTCGCAACGACCACGGCTGTGTGTAGTTGGTGGCTTCGGCCATTGAGTTCGAGGAGCCTCGCCCGCGCCGCTTCCATCGACTGCGGTTTCCCGTAGATCTTCCCGTCGACGGCCATAACTTGGTCTCCGCCGATCACGAAAGCCGCACCGGATCGCACGCTTACAGCCTCGGCTTTGGCGCGCGCCAGGACTTCAGCCACGTCACTTGGCTCGACCGTGCCTTCCAGGCCCATTGCCGTACGCATTGCCGCCTCGTCGAGACCAGCAGCTTCAGTGCTAAAGGTCAGGCCTGTGTTCTCGAGAAGCCTTCGCCGTGTGACAGATGCGGAGGCCAGGATCAGGGGTGCTCGGCCCTCTTGGAGGAAAGTGCTCATGGGTTTAGGGATGGCGCATCTCGGTCGTCATACAGGCGGATAATGGCCGCGGCAGTCTCCTCGATGGACCGCCGCGTTACGTCAATAATGGGCCAACCGTTGCGTGCGCAAAGCTGGCGTGTCTGCGTGATTTCAGCCGCGATAGCATCGCGATCTACGTAGTCGTCCAAGTGTCCATGGGCCTGCTCGATAACGCGGTTGTGGCGCACCTGCGATATGCGCTCCGGGCTTGCGACGAGCGCAACGACGAATGCGCCGGTCTGTTCTTCGAGCTGTGGCGGTGCGGGCACGCCAGGAATAAGGGGCACATTGGCGGTCTTGAGACCGCGATTGGCGAGATAGATGCTCGTAGGTGTCTTCGACGTGCGGCTGATCCCGAGCAAGATGATGTCAGCGTCGTCCAGATTGTCCGGCAGGTGACCGTCATCATGCATCATGGTGAAGTTCAGTGCCTCGATTCGGCGGAAGTACTCTGCGTCGAGTTGGTGTTGTCCACCCACGGTCGGAGTCGACGCCATACCCAAAAAGGACTCGAACACTTGGAGGACATTCAGCAGCGGCGCAACGTAAGGAACATTGAGTCGCTTACAAGCCTGCTCGAGCTTCTCGGCCAGGTCGCGATTGAACAACGTGTAGAGCACGATCCCAGGCGCGGCCTCGACCTCTTGAAGGACGCGCTCGAGTTCGCGTTCGCTTCGTACGAGCGGATGCAAGTGCTCGGTTGCGCGCGCCGCCGCATACTGAACCCCAACCGCGCGAGCGATTGTCACAAGGGTCTCGCCGGTGGCATCCGAGATCATATGAAGATGAAACGTACGCTGTTGGGTATCCATTGTACGACCATTGGATAACTGCGGCAGCCTGCGGGGGCAACATTACTCGGTTCCAAATCTCTCCCCGTAGACGAGAAAATCATACGCTAGGTTTTGCACAGATTCGTCTGTGTCTAGATCGCGACGGAGTTTTTGCGCAGGGGGGACAATAGTCTTTTTCATCCCCAGCGCCGAGACGGATCTACGCACAGGTTGCGGCGATGTTCTTCAGTCCGAGGTTGGCGCAGAAAGCGACCCCAGCTCAGAAGGTTACGAACGCTATCAAGTCACTTTAGCTACAGGACGTCTTCATGGATGCCAAACCCACAAATCCGACTATGCAGACCCTGTTGAAACTGTGGTGAAGAAGATGAATGTCCGCTATTCACGGGGTAATAAAAATAACAAAAACCTATCTAAAGACTCTTTCTATTAGTTTTAGAGACACGCATGTCCGGTTCAGATTCTCCATTCCTGTCTGTTTTGAGGGGCGAGACTTCCTCGCCACCACCTATCTGGCTCATGCGTCAAGCGGGCCGCTATTTGCCGGAGTACCGTGAAGTCCGAAAGACCGTTCCGTCGTTCCTGGATCTGTGTCTGACGCCCAAGTTGGCTGCCGAAGTGACGTTGCAGCCATTACGGCGATTTGCCTTCGACGCGTCGATCGTCTTCTCGGATATTCTGATCGTGCCGTATGCGCTCGGTCAGCCCGTGGCCTTTGTGGAAGGCGAAGGACCCAAGCTCGACCCCATTCGGGATGCGGCTGGCCTGGATCGGCTTGTCGCAACAAAGGCCCCATCAAAGCTCTCTCCGGTCTATGAGACGGTCGAACGGGTCGTGGCGGGCCTGCCGGACGATGTTCCGCTGATCGGCTTCAGCGGCGCGCCCTGGACGGTTGCGACGTATATGGTGGAGGGGGCCGGCAGCAAAGATCAGGCGCGGGCGCGAGCCCTAGGTTACCAGGACCCGGCCCTGTTCCAAGCGCTCATAGATACCATCGTTGAGACATCGGTAACCTACCTCTTGGGGCAGGTAGAGGCTGGCTGCCGCGCGTTGCAGATTTTCGACAGCTGGTCGGGCAGCTTGCCAGAAGACGGGTTCGCCCAATGGTGCATCGCGCCGACGAAAGAGATCGTTGCGCGTGTCAGAGCCGAGGTGCCGGATATTCCTATCATCGGCTTTCCCCGGGGCGCAGGCCCGTCGGCCGTGCGGTATGCGGAGGAAACAGGCATCGATGCTATTGGCTGCGACACAAGCCTCCCCGTTAGCTGGATCCGTGAGGCGCTTCAACCGATGGGGCCGGTGCAGGGTAATCTTGATCCAGTCCTTTTGGTCGCGGGCGGACCAGCGCTCGACGCTCGGGTACGGCAGATTCTGGAGACGCTCGGCGACCGACCCTTCGTCTTCAATCTCGGTCATGGCATCTTGCCTGAGACGCCGATCGAAAACGTGGAACGCTTACTAAGGCTGGTCAAGGGCGATGGCGCGTCGTAAAGGCCTGAAAAACCTATGTTTCTTCTCTACATCAAGGCGTTCCACATCATCGCGATGATCGCCTGGATGGCTGGGATCCTCTATCTGCCGCGGCTCTTCGTCTACCACACGGAGGCGGAAGCCGGCTCGAAGCAATCCGAGACCTTCAAGGTCATGGAGCGGCGGCTTCTGAAGGCGATCACGATCCCCGCAATGATCGCGACGTGGATTTTCGGGCTGATTCTCGCTTATTACCTGGTGAATTGGTCCGCGGCTGGCTGGTTTCACCTGAAGTTGGTTCTGGTCATTGCCATGTCGGCATTTACAGGGTTCCTGGGGCGCTGGACCCGCGAGTTCGCCGAGGATCGCAATACGCACAGCCAGAAATTCTATCGGATCGTCAACGAGGTCCCGACGCTTTTGATGATCGCGATTGTCATATTGGCGATCGTGAAACCCTTCTGAGGCTCATTGCTTTTTTGCCGCCTATGACGCTTTGGCCAAAATTCAACCAAATTCTGCGTGGCTTTTGCGTGAATTCTATTCCGCCCTGGACGAGCGTCTGCTATAAGCGACTCGAAATCAGGCTAAGACTTGAACGTTCCAGTTCGGCATTTGACGCGAACTGGCTGGGCCGATCCCACCGCCCTCCCGCCATAGACCACCCCTTTCCTTTTCTTTTCATGCGCGCGCGAACCCGTGCGCGGTAATCAAAACAACAACCCTTATCCCTATTGGAGTTAGCAGCGTGCAGGAAATGAAGCTGCAAGAATTGAAGGCTAAATCGCCGACGGAGCTCTTGAGCTTCGCCGAGGAGGTCGAAGTCGAAAACGCGAACGCGATGCGCAAGCAGGAGTTGATGTTCGCGATCCTGAAACAACTCGCCGCCCGTGAGGTCGAAATCACTGGCCAAGGCGTTGTCGAGGTCCTCCAGGATGGTTTCGGCTTCCTGCGGTCACCGGACTCGAACTATCTGGCCGGTCCCGACGACATCTACGTTTCGCCCTCGCAGATCCGGCGCTTTGGTCTTCGGACTGGCGACACGGTCGAAGGTCAGATCAGAAGCCCAAAGGACGGCGAACGGTATTTCGCGCTTCTCAAGGTCAACACGATCAATTTTGAGGAGCCTGAGAAGCAGCGCCACAAGATCCACTTCGACAACCTGACCCCGCTCTATCCCGACGAAGCGCTTGAGATGGAGACGGAAGATCCGACCAAGAAAGACTATACGGGCCGGGTCATCGACATCGTTGCACCCATCGGTAAAGGCCAGCGTGGCTTGATCGTGGCCCAGCCGCGCACCGGTAAGACGATCATCCTTCAGAACATCGCTCACTCGATCACGGCCAACCATCCAGAGTGCTATCTGATCGTACTTTTGATCGACGAGCGCCCGGAAGAAGTGACGGACATGCAGCGCTCGGTGAAGGGCGAGGTCGTATCCTCCACCTTCGACGAACCCGCCGCGCGTCACGTGCAGGTGGCCGAAATGGTCATCGAGAAGGCGAAGCGCCTGGTCGAGCACGGCCGCGACGTGGTGATCCTGCTGGACTCGATCACGCGGCTGGGCCGCGCCTACAACACGGTGGTTCCCTCTTCCGGTAAGGTGCTGACCGGTGGCGTAGACGCGAACGCGCTGCAACGACCGAAGCGCTTCTTCGGCGCCGCGCGCAATATCGAAGAAGGCGGTTCACTGACGATTATCGCCACGGCCCTAATCGATACGGGTAGCCGCATGGATGAAGTCATCTTCGAAGAGTTCAAGGGCACCGGTAACTCGGAAGTCGTGCTCGACCGCAAGGTCGCCGACAAGCGCGTGTTCCCGGCGATCGACATCGCCCGCTCCGGCACGCGTAAAGAAGAGCTGCTGGTCGATAAGGATCAGCTCAAGAAGATGTACGTGCTCCGCCGCATCCTGAACCCGATGGGTACGATGGATGCAATCGAGTTCCTGGTCGACAAGCTGAAGCAGACCAAGAACAATGCCGAATTCTTCGACTCGATGAATACGTAGGCTGTCTCAGACGGCCTTCGCTGCCCGCGACGCCTTGATCGTTTCCACCAGCTTGTCGGGTTCCGTGACCGGCAGAGAGCATTGCGGGCCGATGCATACGTAAGCCGTGGTCTTGTCGTTGACGACCGTCTTGCCGGCGGCGGGTGAGTTCGAAGGAAGCGTCTCGTCGGCCCAGACCTCGTCGACC
>NZ_JBZMXT010000102.1:0-6313 GCF_058506495.1 Methyloceanibacter sp.
GCCACATCACGTTCAAAGGGTTTCTCGTCCACGTTGGTTAGACGGCGAATCTCAAAATCGCAGCGAGTGAGCTGTTCCCCGGCAAGTCTGCCTTTCGAACCCCAAGAATACGAGCACCAGTCAAAAAAGCCCGCGCCGCGATTTCATCGATCACATCGTACGTCGAGGCACTATTGCTATCGGCTAGGCTTATTGCGCCCGTTTCGTCGTCTATGCGCCCGGGGACATCGCTGTCAATATCGACCAGAAGCGTTTCGATCGCACCATGCGTTGCCGCGCGAGCCGCGGCAGCAAGGTCTGTTGTCGCTCTATTCATGCCTGCCCGCTGGCCATGGAGCGTTCTGAGATCTGCTATTTCTTTGGCATTTGCCTGATCGAGTATCGCGCGGGCGGCGCCTGCGAGCTCTTCGTTAGTTGTTTGGTCTGTTGTCGTTGCAATGTGGTCTTCGAGGAGGTTGGGGTAGCTGTTTACAGAGCGGTAGATGGAGCCCAAACGATCCGCAGCAGCGAGTACGAGCGGCGTATCGCGTCCAGTCAGTATGGGTCGCAAAGCAGCATCGATCTGCCGTGCGTACTGACGCAGACGAACATTCTGTCCCTCGGTGCCATGAATACGGCCACTATGTCCGCGGTCGTTCAAGCTTGACTTCCGAACTGCGCTGGCCGCATCGCGCGGCAACCCGGGCACCTTGACCTCTGAGGGGGGCGTGGCAGGAGAGATCTCGACCAAGCGCACCATATTCTCAGAGGCAGCTAAAACGAATGCCATGTGAGGGAACGTTACGGCGCGAAGCAAGGGGTTGAGATGAAAACGATCTGAGACACGGACCATTGGAGATAGCCGATTGGCTAACCGAAAGGTCTGGAGAAAATCGGGCGTGGTGAACACGGCAAGGCTATTCGATTGTAGTCGCCAGAACTCGTCGTCGTCCAAAAGATCATCTATTTGTTCGGTAAGCCCTGCTAAGCGCCTCTTGTCGAAGTTCTCCCCTTCAAGTTGGCTGCATGCCTCCGTAAAAAGGTTAGACAGTTGTGTTCGGCTGGCGTCGACATGCTGCGTTAGCGGTGTTGTCTCGACATAGATCGAGACGCAAGCATCTGCCCGCTTATTTCTGAGCGACACGAACTCCGGCCGCGTCGGCAAGTCGACGTAGAGCATAATTCATCCTTCCTGTTGCGTGGTCAGCCGCCAAAAATGGCGGCATCCGGAATTTCGTAGCGTTCCTGACCTACTCTGATCATGTGCAGATCAATCTCCTTTCGGGAGCTTACCGCTGGATATCCGTCGGCCTGACCCGTATCAGCGGAAACGAATCTCCCATCCTGGAAAAACAGTGCTCTACGGAGGCCGTCGGGGCGGGTCACAGAGACGGTGGCCGTGCCTCCACCATCGCGAGCGACGCCGAAACTGCATTGGCGCATAGGCTGTCCGGCAAACTGAGCGCACGGAACTTTACCGGTCGCATCAAACGCCCCCTGGCCAGCTCGCAAGCTGGCATTAGGCTCCTCCAAATAGGCGGCGGATACAAAGCCGCGCAGCCGCTCTCCATCAAGTTGCTCAACCTCGCACCAGGCTTGTCCGGCGGACCCAGAGCAGCCGTGATTGCGAACGACCGTCCCCGGGAGAAGTTTCCGCAAGACCTGAGAGTCGGTCGTGGGGCCAGAACGCAGGTTCAAGAAATCAGCTTTTCCCGAAACACTCCAGAAGGTGGGGTTCGGGGACGCCGCGCCTCGGCTGGCGCCTGGTCTACGGCTACCCTCTGCAAGGAACCGACCGGCGACCCAACCCTCGATGCCACGATAGGAAACCCGGCACCATCGACTTCGCGCAGATGCCGCGCGCTCGGCCTCCGTTGCACGCTGCCACTCTGCGAACGTGAGGCCGCCTTCACAGCCTAGATTCTGGATGCCGTTCCCATCGAAAGGGATTTCGCCAATCTTGTCCGCGCTCGCGCTCGGTTTGCTGCGAATGTTCAACACGTCGTCCGATGCGACGCCAGTAACACTAAAATAGTCTGGACCGCTCGCTTCACCAAACGCAACACCTGCCTGAGCTGCGAACAACGCAAATGCCAAGATCACAGTGGCTCGTAGACGCGCATATGTAGCCATACAAGATGTCCTAAGCTGCATCTGAGCGATTGGCGATGGCGTATATTTTTTGCAAAGGCAATTGGTCTGTTTCATAGGTCCAGCTTTGCGCGCGTCATCGACCCAGACTTCACAGAAATGGCGGACGCCTTGGGGGCGTCCGCCATGGAGTCAAGTTTTGTCCCGGGACTGGGCAAGGCCTCTGCTAGCTCTCAACCTCGAACGTAACCTTACATGTGACACGATATCGTTTGATCTTGCCACCCTCGACCGTAGCCGCGTGGTCCTTAACCCAAACAGAGCGGATATGTTTGACGGACTTTGCGGCCTCGGTCACAGCTTCTTGAGCGGCGTCCTCCCAACTCTTGTCGGAATCACCCATCAGTTCGATGACTTTAAGCACAGACATAATTCAGGTCCTTCTCGCTTGATGTTGAGTTATAGCGTCTAGACGCTCGGTGCGTTCTTCAGGCTGGGTATACGCAAGACTTGACCGGGGTAGATTTCGTCAGGATGGGCGAGCATTGGCCTGTTGGCCTCAAAAATCAGCTTGTACTTGGTTCCATCGTTATAGTTTTTCTCCGCTATGGCCCAAAGCGTGTCGCCCTTTTCGACGGTGTGAAACACGGTCTCTGTCTTTTCAGACGTTGTCAGATCCTCATCTACCTTCGAAACGCCCTCGACGTTACCTGCGGCGACAATCACCTTCTCCTTGATCTCCTGAGTTGGAACCTCACCGTGGATTTTGACGCTGTCGCCGACAACCTCGACTTTGAGTTTGTCTTTCAGGTCTGGCTCTCCGACTTCCTTGGCAATGGCTTCAGCGGCGTTGGCCTCATTCGATCCCCAGAGGTTCTTGCCTGCATTTTTCACAAAATCAAATAGTCCCATAGTCAATCTTTCCCTTGGTTAGTTTGGTTGAGGGCTAGTCGTTGCTATCAGGGTCTGTGGAGACACCGGGCATCGGTGTAAACCCCGTCTTGTTCCCACAGCTGCAGCTTAGCGTCGGTTTAGTGGGTGATAGAGCTTCATCATCGCCGATCCCCGGGTCCGGCTGTCAATGCGGCAGAGTATCCGGCTCGATCCACTTTAGGATCATCTCGTAGCAGACCGCTACCACTACAGGCCCAAGAAACACGCCGACCAAACCCCATTCGACCAGCCCGCCGAGCGCTCCGAGAAACGCCAAAATTGCCGGGATTTGAGCGCCTTTGCTGACGAGCCAAGGGCGAACGATATTGTCGACGAGATTGACGACAACGAGGCCCCAGACGAGAACGAATATCGCCATGCCTAGCTCTCCCTGGGTCCAGAGCCAGACGGATATTGGTATAAAAACAAGCGCCGGCCCGATCTGGATGAGTGACAGAATAAAGGTGATGCCAGCCCAGATAATCCAGCCCGGCACTCCGGCCACAACATACGAGAACGTAGCAACCAGGGTTTGGGCAAGCGCGGCACCAAGAACGCCGATGACAGTGTGTCGAGTTGTCCTGACTGACAGCGCCGCCATCCTCTGAGCAAATGTGCCACCGAGCCGATCGAAGAACTTTTGAGAGAGCTTAGCGACGCGATCGAAATGGTACACCAACGCAACGGCGAGAATGATGCCGATCGCAAACTCCAATATGAAGACGCCGAAAACTTCCGCTTCGTAGGCGAGCCAAACCAGAACCGTCTTCAGCTCATCGCGGAAATGCGTGGCGACAGATGAAACATCTGTCCCAAGCGAGTGCCACAGTTCCGCGATGGACTCGCCGACAAGCGGAAGGTTGAGGACAGGCTCTGGCGGACGCTCGAGACCATCGAGAGCAACCCTTTCAATCCAATTCAGGGCGGATGGCAGGAAGGCCGCAAGCGCCCGTGCGATCCCGATGGCTGGTACGATAAAGCATAGGCTTAGCCCAGTGCCGGTGATCGCCGCGGCCAGTGCTCTCCGGTTGCCGATAGCGGCAAGGAGCTTCTGATGAAGCGGCGCCACAGCGACCGCAAGCACGGCACCCCAGAGTATTGCCGGCAGGAAAGGGGATAGGGTCAGGAAGCCGACTAGGAGGACCGCGGATACCAACGCGATGGGCGCTAACTTCTCCAGTAACTCGCTTCTCGGTTTTGCGATCGGTCCGCTTTCGACATTTGCAGTAGCTTGCTTCGAGCGTTCGGCTTCCTTGCCCGCGCCACGGCTCCCGTCCACGCCTGAAGCCCCTTACTTTGCAGTCATGTTCCGGATGACGCCGGCAATGAGCGTGAGGATAATGCCACCGACGGCCCCGCCGGCGATATCGCCAACCCATCCTTCAATCATCTGCCCAGCCATCGTCCCGACGAGCTGTCCAACAACACCTCCGCCAACTGCGCCCGCGATCGCATTCCCGACGGCGCCCAAGGAATAGTTCTTCGCGGCAGCACCCGCTGCGCTACCCCCAACCGCACCCGACAAGACTTGGACAAGAAGACTCGTGAGATCCATCTGTTTGTTCCCCCTATTTCAGCGCCCTCACATTATGGGCTACTGCATGCGCTAGCCAGATACAAAAGCGTAACGACTGGGGATAAAAAATGCAGAGTTACCATTGGTTTGTCTTGCTTTATGCCATTGTCTCGGCCCTTGCCCTGGCGGCAATACCCATGAGTGCTGCCGGCTGGATCACGCCCGATCCGTTGTCTGCCATTCCAGCAATGTTGCTCGGCGTGCCTTGGAGCTACCTGCTGACAGAAGTTGTCGGATCGCAATCATCTGCTCTGAATATCGTCCTGCTGGCGCTGGCTATGGCCATCAACGCCAGTCTAATTTGGCTCATCGGGCGTTTCCTCAGCCGCCTCTGACCTGAGCTTCAGGCTCACCCCTGCCAAACCTAGCCGTGAGACATGACAACAAAACCGCGTTTAGAGCGGGTGGTTGAGTGTAAAGGCGCGTCGGTCATCACCAAGACCAAGCCGGGATGCATGAGATCAGCTATCCGTTTGGCAAGCTTCGAGTCGGATTGAATACGTCCAATGAGATCTTCGGCCGACGCATTCGGTCCTGAAGTATGCCGGATTGCATGCCAAGTGGCCGCGCGGCCATTCTGATGAGGTGCTTCCAAAACGAACACATGTGATCCGAATGGCTGGTTTGGGCGATCGATCTTGATAGGTCCCTTTGCGACGACGTTCCCGTCCTGGAGCACGTACAGCTCGCGGTCCGCGCGGCTCACCAATAGAGAAACTGCGTGCTGCATGTCCTCGTGCCGCTCCTTAGGGGGCAGGGTCTTCTTCTTGAGACTTGCAACGGACGTGTGCATCTCCTTTGCGGCGAGGGAGGATAGGATCGGTCCGGGATGGGTCACAGTAGCCGGCTCGCTGTGGTCATCGGCGATAATGACCGGCGTGCCCACATGCGTGACAGTGAATAGTAATTCGGAGAATTTAAGCGGCAGCCGAACACACCCGTGTGAAGCCGGGTAGCCTGGAAGGTTGCCCGCGTGCAATGCGACCCCCTTCCAAGTGAGCCGGTTCATGTTCGGCATCGGCGCGTTGTTGTAAGTGCTCGATCGATGGTGCTTGTCTTTCTCAAGAATGGTGAAGACTCCGGTCGGAGTGGAGTGGCCCTTCTTGCCTGTTGAACATGTGGAAAGGCCAATGCGAACACCCCCGCGATAGACATGGACGAGCTGGTCAGGCAGGGAAACGATGATTGCGACCGGGCCGCTCGGCGACTTCTCCGGCGTCCACAGGAACTCGCCTGGTTTCAGATTGGCAACTTCCCGGGCCGCAACCGCGATCACGTCGAATGCGGCGAGGCTTACGGCTGCCGTTGCTAAAGTTCCTTTGAGAATCGCCCGTCGATCAAAGCCCAATCCCATCTCAAGCACTCCGAATCTTGCTGTGAAATGAACGTTATTTACGCCACATTTGGACAATAATCGAGCTCGCTGCAGATGGTCGATGGCCCACATCTGAAACCAAGGAATCGGATATCGAAATGCTCCAAGCCCTGACACGTACGCCCCTCCTTATTGCGGCGCTCATCGCCTTTATGGTTTCGCCGGCACTCGCCCGCGATGATATCCGCACTGAGCAGGTTCACTTTAAGCCCGGCGCAAGCAGCGCGACCATCAAGGGCAAGATTAGAGGCTACGAGGTCGTGGACTACGTGCTGGAGGCCAGCAAAGGCCAACAGATGAACGTCAGCATGGCCACTGATAATGGTGCCAATTACTTCAACATCTTGGCTCCGGGCGAA
>NZ_JBZMXT010000103.1:0-6312 GCF_058506495.1 Methyloceanibacter sp.
TGGGTCGCTGGTTCGAGTCCGGCCCGGGGAGCCACCCTCTTCGTTCACTTGATTCTTTTCGCCTCGCGGGGCGGCTGTAACACGTTGCGGCCTGATGGGCCCTTCGAGAGATCTCAGCTTGAGAAGCCTCTTTTTCGGCTGGTTGCCGGCCTCGCTCAGGCTATGCTCTTCTAGGGCATAGTGCGTCGTGACCGCGCTTGGGTGCGCGACGAGGGAACACAGTCTTGAGCGCGTTTTTCATCGATCGACCGATCTTCGCGAGCGTGCTTGCGATCGTCATCGTGTTGCTCGGCGCTGTTCGGCCAAGCAAAGCCGAAATTTTCTGATTACCCAAGTTACAAAAGCGAGGTGTCAGCGTTCGGCCCGTTTTTTGTCGGCACTGAGAAGCTGTTGGTTTGAGACGGTCCCAAAACGGCAAGTTTCGCCGGCGTGCTTCGTCCTTTGCGAGAAGCAGGCGGCAAACTCTTCGAACGATGGTGGAAACAAGGTGTGGCGGGACGGTGATGCGTCGTCCAGGCGCTCCGGGTGACAGTACGAGCGAGGGCAGCCGTCCCCGACTCCCTCACCCCCGTAATACCCGTACGGCGAACGGGGTACGCACAACTGACCCCGCCACTGAGTGAAAACGCGTCGCCCTGCGCTTGGTTCCGCCGCATCTCGACGCCGGCCCTTTTCTGCCAGTGACGCCCAAAAGTCGGCAGCTCCCGAGCCAGTGAGGTAGGACTCGGCGGCTCTAGGCCGGGATGAATTTCAGGGAGACGCCGTTTATGCAGTAGCGCAAGCCGGTTGGCTTCGGCCCGTCGTTGAAAACGTGACCAAGATGCCCGCCGCAACGACGGCAATGAACCTCAGTGCGGGACATGCCCCAGCTGAAGTCCTTCTTCGTGCCAATATTCCCGTCAATCGGCGCATAAAAGCTCGGCCAGCCCGTTCCCGATTCAAATTTCGTTTTTGACTCAAACAGCGGAAGATCGCATCCAACGCAGGCAAACGTACCTTTTCGTTTCTCTTGGTTGAGCGGGCTCGTCCACCGAGCTTCGGTATCATGTTCGCGCAACACCGCATATTGCTGAGGCGTCAGCATTTTGCGCCATTCCTCGGGGGTTTTCGTGACCTCGAACTGACCTTCTGGCGCAGCCGTCGCGGGCGAACTATTTCCCCGCAGAAGAGCTGCACCGCCCGCCGCTGCGGCTGCAACGCCAGCGGTGCCAATAAGAATCTGTCGTCTCGTGACCATAGTGGCTCCTTCCCAATCGGCAGCCGCCTTACTGGTCATGGCCGATTGATATGACAAGAATCTAAGGATTGTCCGAAGACCTTCAACTCAACTTCAGCGCACAGCCGTTCACGTGCGCTTTATCGTGCAACCGCAGCAATTCAGGGATCGCCGCCGGCCCTAGCCCCTCGAGGAGATATGCGAGTCCGGAATAACGATGTCGCAGCGGACCCCTTGCGGCGCGAAGATCAGCGTAGCTTGCCCAGAAAGAGCCTGGCTCACGATATTCTCGATCACCGCGCGCCCAAAGCCCGACCTGGATGGCTTCTTGACTTCGGGCCCGCCTGTTTCCTGCCAACTGAGCTTCAGAGTGTTTTCGTCGTCACAAACGAGCCAACTGACATGCACCGAGCCTTCAGGCCGGGAGAGCGCACCGTACGTCTCGGCATTCGCCGTCAACTCATGCAGCGCCATGCCGAGGTTCTGTACGGCCTCTGGCTTTAGGACAACATCTTCTCCGTCAATGGAAACCTGTTCACTTGAAGCGTCGGCGTACGCCTCCAGCTGCTGCTCGACCAACATCCGTAGCGATGCGCCCTGCCAGTCGTCTGCGACAAGAAGATCGTGCGAAACACCGATGCCATGAAGCCGTGCGCCGAAGCGGTCGAGAAACTCGTCGACCGTGGCCGTTTGCCTCGCCGTCTGGCGAGCAATCGCTTGAATGACGGTTAGAAGGTTCTTGGATCGGTGCGTCAGCTCGCGAAGCAGCAAGCGAAGCTGCTGTTCGGTCGCCGATCTCTCCACCGCAAACTGCCGGTCTACCTCGGCCAGTTCCTTCGTGCGCCGTTCGAGGTCCGCCTCGAGCTGCTGTCGCGTAGCCGCACGTGCGCGCGCCTTGTTGCGAGCTTGGTAGAGATAAATCAGCAAACCGCAGGCCAAAAGCGCGCCGATGAGGACGAAAGCCACGGCATTAGCCGCGGTTGCATGGGCTTGAATGGGTAATGCGACGCTCACAGGGAGGTCCATGACATAGCGGCGACTACACGAGTGCGGCAATCAAAGTGACCAAGAACACAAGGACGAAGATGAAGAAAAGAACTCGCGCGACGCCCGCCGCGGCCGATGCGACGCCGCCGAAGCCGAATATGCCGGCAATCAGCGCCACAACAGCAAAAATTACAGCCCAGGTTAGGAGCATCTATGTTTCCACTGGCCGTTCGTCTTCGGCAATCACTGCGCCCACCTACGCCAAACGCCTGAACGTCCGAATTGTTGCGCGGCGCCGTTGTCAAAACCCAGCTACCGCCGCAAGAATCTCTTGGTCCGTGAATGGCTTTCGGACCAGCGGGGCTGCGCTGTGGGCCGTCGGCAAGCTCTCGCGGCCATAGCCGCTCACAAACGCGAATGGCAAGCCACGCGTGGCTAACACATCTGCTATCCGGCCTGCGGACTCACCGCCGAGATGTGCATCTAGCAATGCTCCGCGGAGTGGTCGGCTTTGGATTGCACTAAGCGCATCGCTGACAGTGCTTGCGGGGCCGACGACATCTAGTCCCGCGCTTTCAAGCGCTGCGACGATGTCGAGCGCAATGAGAAACTCGTCCTCGACAACAAGAATGGGATTTGAGTTGATCAAGTCGACTCCCTCCTGCGCCAAGACCGGTAACGTCTTGTGGGAAACGTAGTGATTGATGATTGGTTTCGCTAGTCGAGCAGGCACGCCTAGTCCGGCTGAGCCTGACGCGATACCAAGAATAGTCTATGTTCTGCAAATTCTTGCCTACAGCCCAGTACAAACAAAATCAGAGAAACGGTATGGGTCCTACAATTATACTCATCATCTTGGTCGCGGTCTTGCTCGCCGTCCTGCCGGCGTGGCCCTATAGCCGCGGTTGGGGCGTGTTTCCTACTGGGCTGGTGGGCGTCATTATCCTCTTACTTCTCCTGTTGATGTTTCTGGGCAAGCTTTAGGACGGCCGACCCTTCGCATCAGCACATCGGTCGTAAGCATGTGGATCGAGGCCGCTCATGGTCAGCTCTTGCGCTTGGCGTGCTGCTCGAAGAAAAGCGCTTGAGAAACGATCGCTTTGACCGTGTCGGGCTGATACGGCTTTGTGATCAGGAAGGCCGGCTCGGGGCGCTCGCCCGTCAGCAGCCGGTCCGGATAGGCGGTAATGAAGACGACAGGGACTTCAAACGAGTCCAACATCTCGTTGACAGCATCAAGCCCAGAGCTTCCGTCTGCGAGCTGAATATCAGCAAGGACCAAACCGGGCGTCTTACTAGAAGCCGCCTTAACGGCTTCGACATGGGTCCGCGCTACCCCTGCAACTTGGTGCCCCAGCCCTTCGACAATCGCTTCTAGATCCATGGCAATCATCGGCTCGTCCTCGATAATGAGCACATCGGTCGCAACTTGCGCCGCTATCTCCCGGCCCGCGTCATCGAGTAGTGCTTCCACGTTACTGGGCGTGGTGTTGAGGATGTCCGCCGTTTCTTCCTCCGAGAAACCCTCCACCGAACAGAGCACAAAGGCCTGCCTCGCCAGCGGCGTGATCTGCTCAAGCTGCCGATCGACTGCGCTGTCTGCTCGCTCGAAAACCTCGGTCTTCAGGTTGAGCCCAACAGAATTCCACATGCTGACGAATGTTCTATAAAGCGCAACGCGAGGCTCGAGGCTGTTGTCGAAGAGCGATGGGTCTTCCACCAGGACCTGCAAAGTTGCCGCAACATAGGCGTCGCCCGCACTCTGTGAGCCCGCAAGAGCACGCGCAAAACGCCGGAGCAACGGCAGGTGCGGCGCGATGGTCTGAGACAGCTGCATGAAATGGTGCTCCCCCAAAGGGCATGGGATATTGGTCAATCGAGCTCCCAACTTCTCACACACGCGGGCGAAAGAAACAATGCAGAGGTTGGCTCAGACGCGTTCAGGAGGCACGAAATTACCGCAAAATTGGCCCGCCCCTGGAACTCATTGAAGGATTGCGGGTTTTTCCAGTGCAGATATGCAGCGGTTATCGGTTACAATCGGGTTGCTGATCGTACCGATAGGGATCCGTTGTGACCGAAGACGACAAGGACAAGGCTCCAAGGCGCATGGCCGTCGACGCCAGTAAGAGAACCCAGCGGCCGGACGATGAACTCGTCGAGCCAGCGGCCCAACAGGATGCAGGTATGTCACCCGCGCTCCAAGCCCACATTGGCCGTCAGGTTCGAGCGGTGTTCGACTCCGTCGCCCAAGAACCGGTTCCCGAGCACCTTTTGAGGCTTCTCAAGGATCTCGACGACAGCGGAGAGAAATGACTTGTCAGACACGGTTTCACCGAGCCTGAAGGATGAGCTCGTTGCTCAAATTGGTAACCTGCGGGCCTTCGCCGTATCGCTTTGCGGCGACCGCGAACGTGCGGACGATCTTGTGCAAGAAACGCTGTTCAAAGCTTGGAACAACCTCTCTTCGTTCGAGGAAGGCACAAACCTCAAAGCCTGGCTATTCACGATACTTCGCAACACCTACTTTTCCGAACGGCGGAAGAAAAAGCGCGAGGTTGAGGATGTGGATGGCGCCTATGCGGCCAAACTCTCATCGAGTCCAGAGCAACATGGGCATATGGACATGCGCGATTTCCAGGAGGCCCTAGATGAATTACCAGACGATCAGCGCGAAGCGCTTATCCTCGTAGGGGCCGCGGGATTCTCCTACGAAGAGGCAGCGGAGATTTCCGGTTGCGCGGTGGGCACCATAAAAAGCCGCGTCAATCGTGCGCGCCGCCGTATCGCCGAAGCCCTACACCTCGAAGGCGAGGCGGATGAAGTGACCGCAAAGGCCGGCAGAGCGCCCGTCGTCGCTTCCCGGAGCGCCTAGATGTCTGATCCTAATGCAACGCGGCGGGCCGCTACCCCACGAGCCAGATAAATAGGCTCATGGTGATCAGCGACCCGAAGGTGCTGATCAGCAAGGCCGATGCGGCTTCTGGAATCGCCGTGCGATACTGAACTGCCAACATCACCACAATCGCAACGGCGGGCAGCGCAGTCGTGACGACGGTTTGACCTAAGATCGGATCCTTATAGCCCAACGCGAGCATTCCCAAGCAAACGACGCCGGGCTGCACCACATTCTTGATGAAAACAAGACTAATCACGGGGCGGCTGAGGGTTACGCTGTAACCAGCAAGGATGATTCCAGAAGCGAAAAGCGCCACGCCAGACGACGAGTGACCAAGCAGCGAGAGCGACTGATCGATAACCTTAGGGAGGTCAACGCCGAGCAGAACCATGATGAACCCAGCGCTCGGTAACCAGACGAGAGGCTGTTTGAGAGATTTCAAAACCGTGTGCAAAATATCCATCCGAGGTGCTGTCCGATCCGGTGCACCTCTCGCCCCCAAAGCACTGCTCTCGCTTCGCGCAGCGTCAAGTCCCAGTAAAATAAGTGTGGCCGGCACGAGGACAATTGAAATGATGATGCCGCCGGCAGCAATTGGAATGTTCGCTGTGGCCCCGTACAAGCTGCCCAAAACGGGCACGCCGACAAAAGCCGTGCTTGGTCCCGATGCCATCAAGGCACGAAGTGCGCTCAAGCCAGGCGGATGATGGAAGACAAATGAAGCGGTCAGAAGCACCAGCACATATGTGCCCACGACTGCAAGGAGCAGGAAAACTACGAGCGGAATATCGGCCAGCAATTCCTCACGCCCGGCAGTGAACACGCCAACGAAAAGAGCCAGTGGCAGGGCGTAGTTCAGCACCATGCGGTTGAGGGTCGGCACCTCATCTTGCGAGAAATCGTGGTGCCATGCGGCGAAGTACCCGAGCATAATTGTGATGATTGCCGGCAGCAGCGCGCTGAGAATCTGACTTAACATTGGTCCCCTGCCGCGTCGAGAAACGCCTTTTTCCTAGGCGCTTTTCGCCTATCTACCCTGATATCCCGGCACACTGCCCCAAGCAGTTATTCGGCCTGGATAGAATAAGGATCCGCCAAATCAACGGTACCCCTCTTGATGTCTCGCCGCAGAGACCAAATGTGTATGCTCTAACCGAAGCACCCTTGTGGTCCTGCGAGAAGACCTGGAAGCAGCTTCGTCGAACTCCCT
>NZ_JBZMXT010000104.1:0-6238 GCF_058506495.1 Methyloceanibacter sp.
GCGAGGCGTGGGCCCGTGAGCCGATACTCAATCGGTGACGGAACCGGTGTCCCCATGACAAGCTGACGGGGGACGACGCGCGCGCCGGCAATCGGCGGTATGAAATCCTCATCGCCGGGAGCTCCGATGCCACTCCAGGCCGCACGCCGAATGTCTGCGATGTATGGCTCAACCGCATCGTAGTTAGCGACATTCACGACGAAGCCGGCGTAGCGTGGCGACGACGGCCCCGGATCGAGACCTGCGTAGAATCGCGGACCGCCAGTTCCGACATAGACGATGAAGTCAGTTAGGCGCTGAGCCGGCTCGCCTTCCTCGTCCGTCAACGGGGCCCATTGGCCATCTTTCCAGGTGACGGTGCTGAGACGTTGCAAGATTGTCTCAACTTTCTTAGCGGTTTCGTCGGTTCGATAAATCGGCGCCGTCGTTGGAAGCCAGAGATCGATCGAGAATTGGTTCCGGTCGGAGAACGGGAAGAAAGAGGGCTTCACTGGCAACATAAGTGAGGCAAACAACAAGGCGAACGCACCCAATATAAGTGGAATGCGCGCCGCGATGGCAAAACGAACGACGCCTTCAAACCGTTCGCCGCGCCGGGGCTCTCTGCCTTCATCAACGCGTGCTGTTGGAGCTTCCTTGCCGCCGATGCCGAGCTTCTGGCCAATCCAACTGAGCAGAACAACGATCGGCAAGCGACCATCCGAACGAGCAAGAATGTAGTAGCTTAGAATCGGCGTCACCGTCATGGCGCAAAGCCAGCTGACACCAAGCGTCAACGCAACGACCACCGGTAAACTAAAGACATACTCCGCAATATCGCCGGGCAGTACGAACGCCATTGGGATGAAGACGCTCACCGTGGTCAACGTGGACCAGAGCAGCGACATGCTGACTTGGTTGCAACCCTCTATTGTAGCCTCTTCAGGCGGCAGGCCGGCATTGAGGAATCGCGTCGTGTTCTCGCTGGTGACGATGGCGTTGTCGACCAAAAGGCCGAGAGAAACGATCAGGGCAGCCAGAGATATCTGTTCGATCTCAACGTCCCAGAGCCGCATCAAAGCCAGCGCACTCAGCATGATCAAGGGGACCGACGCGGCTGTTACGAGGGCTACCCTGAATCCCGCAAGCAGGCCGAGGATCAACAAGACGAGAATCACGGCTTCGATGAGGTTGTTGACGACATCGTCGATCTTCTTCTCGACGAACGCTGGCGGATTGGACACCTTCGCAACCAAGATATCCGGTGGCAGGAAATCCTCGTGTGCAGCTTCCAACAGGCGATCGACGGCATCGCCGATCCAGCTGATGTTGTTTCCCGACTTCATTGTGAACGAGATGCCGATAGCTGGGGCGGAGAACTCGGCGTCGCCAAAACGAACTAGCGACTCTGGCGGGTCGATGTAGTCGCGGCTGACCTTTATTCTCAGATCATCCAAATAGACGGGCACCTCATAGGCGGGAGGCTGCTCGCTCGCTTCGGAGCCTTCACCGGCAGCCAGGCTGCGCTCAAATTCTTCAATAGTCTGTCGATCCGGCGACTCTGCACCGGAGGCCACGCGCCCAACAACTACCTGATCGATCTCATTCACCGCGTCAAAGTTGCCGGCGAGCCGCGTATGAACTCGATCCTTGCTCGTGTTCAACACGCCTGCAGGTGCCACGACGTTTCGTTGCGCCAAAAGCTCCATCAGCTCGTCCGACGTGAGCTTCAACTTGCTCCACACGCCAGCATCCGTCTCCAGATAGATGACTTCGCGTTGGACACCATAGAGATCCAAACGCGCCACGTAGGCCGGGTCGGTCGTAATGGGGACTATGTGTCCCTCGGCAGTGACCTCGGTTGGCCTCAAATCGGTCAGCCGGTCACGCAGCCGTTTGGCAAAGACCTCCAATTCGCGCGGCGAATACGGGCGCGTCTTGGCTGACTCCGGATCCTGGTAGAGAGCAAGCACCAACGCGGCAGTGTTACCAAAGTTGTCGTTCACCGCAGGGATCGAAGCGCCCGCGGGCAGATCCGCGGCCAATAAATCCATCTCTGCACGGAGCTTGGCCCACACAGGACGGATATCCATGATGTCGTCTAGAGCCGTGACCTGAACGACTGACCGACCAACCATGCTGGTCGATTGCACGCGACGTACCATATCGATATTGGCGGCGGCGATCTCCACCTTGTCCGTAACAAGTTCCTCCACCTGCTGTGCGGTAGCGCCGGGCCAATCTGTCGTAATCACAGCCTCTCGAATCGTGAATTCTGGATCCTCGCGACGTGGCGCGTCCAGAAACACATTCAGTCCCCAGGCCAGCATGACGAGCGCAAACCCAAGAACAATCGGTTTGTGTGACAGGGCGAACTTTGGAAGGTTCACGACTCCTGCTCCACTTCGAAGAAGGCATTGACCCGCTCACCGTCGCGAAGATAGTGAGCACCGTCGACGATCAGCTTCATTCCGTCAGTCAGTTCGCCGTCAGATACCGGCTCGATTCCCTGCAGAGTGCCTAGAGTCGATCCGAGCTTAACCGCGACCTTAACTGCCAATTCCTCGCCGTTCTCCTGCTCACTGACAGTGAAAACGTAATGGTCCGGCCCGTCCTTCAGGATGGCCTGCGCAGGCACGTAGAAGCCTTCGGCCAATTGACCGCTTCGGAGATCGACACGAACAAGCTCCCCGGGCCGCAAGAGCCAACGCTTGCGCGAGAGAAAAATGTGGTCGCCTTCCTTTGTCTCAGGCGGCAATCGAGATGCGAGCAGGTCCTTGGCCGGGTCCAGACCACCGAGATCTGCCACTTCCCGAAAGGTCCAAATCTCCAAAAAAGGCATCCGACGCTCGCCCATCCGGACACGGACTTTCTTGACCGTAAAAACAGGATCAAAGGAGCCTTTGAGGTCAGGCAACGTCAGGCCTTCCACCTTCCAAACGAAATACCCGTCAGCGTCCTCATGCAAAATCGCTTCGTTGACAAAATAGGGCGGCTTGCCGTCGCCGGATTCTGAGACGATGTCCCAAATGTCGTCGATACGATAAATTTCCTCTGCAGCCTGGCTCTCGGGAGCATCGACCTCAACCTGTCTATTGCGCACGAGAAGCGTGACCATAAAGGTGCGCGTGGAAGCATCGGCAACCGCATCCTTGTGGTGAACCCAACCGTCAATTGGCTCAGAGGCATCATCTGTATAGATCTTGAGAATGTCATTGTAGTTGATGCCCCGATCGGTCTCCGCCGAAACAGCGACCTGGACCTTGATCGGGTCCATCATCTGAACCGTCATCACCGGCTGGCCGCGCTTCACGTATCCGCCAGGGATCACGTGAACCTTGGAGATCTGCCCTTTGAACGGCGAGTAGAGCTCGGTGTCGATGAGATCGCGCTTCGCTTCGCGCAGCGACTGTTGCGCTTCGATGACCTGCGCCTCAGCTGACGCCAGCTCAGCCTCTGCCTCACCGAGTCGCGATTGAACTTGGGCAAGGCGAGCGGACGCAGCCCGGAATGCCGCGCGCGCTTCGTCCGCTTTCTTTTGAGTGCCCGTACCCGTCTTCAAGAGACGATCCTGTCGTTCGAACTCCTTACTCGAACGATCGACCTCGGCTTGCATTTCCTTGAGCTCGTTGGGAATGGTCTCCTGGACTTCCGTACGGACCGACTGAGCCTTGGCTTCGCTGCTCCGAACGCGCGCCTCGGCCTCGCCTACCCGAATGCGGTAGCGTTCGCTCTCCAGCGAAGCCAGTAGAGTGCCGCCCTCGAGAACTTCGCCTTCCTTCGTCAGAATACGGCCATCAATGTTCTCGCCAGGCTCTCGGACATAGTTGACACGCCCATCGACCTGGAACCCGACAAGCTCTTTTTTCCAAGAGCCAACCGAGCCGGCAACAAGCGTCGTCCGGCTTGGATTTGAAGTCTCTAGCGATACATAAGATACGGGCCGCGCGGGCCGCGCGGTTACTTCTTCCGACCTATCATCGCAGCCCGCGATGACACTGCACGCAACAGCAACGGCGAACCAAATGAACGTCCGGCCGATTGTGATCCCCATTTGAGCAGCCCCCCAAGCAAGCCACCGAATTTCCGCCTCATGTTCTCCGCACTGCGGTCGCTAGCTTGAGTGTAAAACATCGCCGAGCTGTGGCAACTCATTCGAATTTGACGAATTTCATTGGCTCACGACACTGCCCGCGCCTCCCTGATGTGTTAGCCTCGTCCCGCTCAGGCACATCGGAAATAGCCTTTGGGCTGGTACGATGCCTGCTGGGGGCAAGTCGCGGTTTCTTCGCCGAATACGACGACCAAGGCGAAGTGGCTTCGACAACGGACATTAATGCTAGAATTGCGGTGCCAAAGTGCGAGTTTCTGATGGGGCACAGAAGCCTCAGCCAATACGTCTGCTGAGCAATAGTATGCTTCTTTGGGGGGCCGGCCTCTGCTCGGTCGCTATTGCTCTTGGCATTGGCCTACTCTCCGACAAGCGAGAGCAGCAACTCGGCGCAGCCATCGTCGTCGATATCGAGGGCCAACCGCCTTCTGCAATCGCGGCGGAGGTGGATGAAAATCCTTCTTCATTACAAACTGCTGCCGCCCAGATTGCCGAAGCCGACGCCACGCAAAGCGTCGCTGACGAACAGCACTCTGAAGAGGATCTCGCAACTGAGCAAGAACCAGCAGAGAAGCTATTCATCCGCGATGCGGTTCGCCTCAAATTGACCGATCCAGGTTTGCGGAAATCTGTTCACCCCGATGACCTGGCAGCGATCGAGAGCTTTCACGCAGGACAGGACGTTCCCGCGCTCTGGATAGACAGCGCCGGCATATCGCCTGCTGGCAAAGCTGTTCTTGCCGAGTTGGGCAAGGCCGAGGATTGGGCGCTCGAACCGTCAGAATTCTTGGTGCCGCCCTCTGACTATCAACCTATTTCGGCAGAAGATCAGGCAGCGGCCGAAGTCGCCATCGGTCTGGCTGTGCTGAGATATGCTCGCTACGCGCAAGGCGGTCGCCTGAGCCCGTCAAACTTGAGCGAACTGATTGACCAGCACCCTCCCATACGTGACCCGAAAACGGTGCTTACCGAAATCCGCACGGCCAAAGAGCCGGGCCTCTATTTGACAAAGCTGCATCCGCAGCACCGCCAATTTGCTCTCTTGCGTGAGGCGTTGCGCAGTGAACGGGCGAAAGGTGAGATCGAACCTGATGACTTAGAGAGACTCCTCGTCAATATTGAACGCTGGCGCTGGATGCCGGATGAGCTGGGGACTCGCTACGTCTGGCTAAATACGCCTGAGTTCATGATGCATGTTGTTAAGGGCGACGAAATTGTCCACTCGGAAAAGACAGTGGTCGGAGAACGGCGCTATGCGACGCCAGTTTTTTCAGCAAGCATGGACAGTATGGTCTTCAATCCAAAATGGACTGTGCCGCCCACAATTGTCAGAGAGGACCTTCTCCCGAAACTGCGCAAAGGGGGCAAGTGGTATGACCGTACCGACAATACAGCCGTTCTCAAGCAGCACAGATTAAAGGTGTACTACAGAGGTCGTAGGGTTGATCCAAAAAAGATCAACTGGAAAAAAGTGAATCTGCGCGCGATTAGCTTCGTGCAGCCTCCCGGCCCAAAGAACTATTTAGGCAAGGTGAAGTTCCTCTATCCGAACAAACACGTCGTCTACATGCATGACACGATCAAGCGCGAACCTTTTAAGGAAGACGTTCGCGCTGAGGGTCATCATTGTCCACGTGTCGAGAACCCGGGGACGGTAGCCGCCGTCCTCCTCGCCGAAGACAAGGGTTGGGAAAAAAGCAAGATCGATGAGTTGCTTAAGAATAGCAAAGACCATGAAGTCGACCTAGACGATCCGATCCCCGTGCACACCACCTATTTCACCGCCGTAGTTGATGCGGATGGGGAGCTGCAGACTTTCGGGGATATATACAAATTGGACGGAGTCGTCGCCCGGGCCCTCACCGAGGCAAAGAAGGCTTCGCAAGCATCGCTAGAAGCTTCCGCGCGACAGCTTCCCTGGAAGAAGGAGAGCAACGCGAGCTTGGCAGTCTCATCGCCCTAGACGCGAGCGACTACTGGCACGCCGAGGGTAGCGATAGATGGGCAATGTCCACCAATGCAGACGTCATTGCGACGCGGATATTTGAAAGCGCGCGATCCCAAAAAACGGCCCACCCCGCGGTTGAAGAAATCACCCGGACTTCAGCGTTGCAATTCGTGCGCAAGGCCAGTATCTCGGCTTGTCCG
>NZ_JBZMXT010000105.1:0-6222 GCF_058506495.1 Methyloceanibacter sp.
GCCGCGCAAGCGGCAACACGAGAGGGCGAAGCCGATCTCATCTTCGGCATCTACTACAACGATGCGCGTGCAGGCTATCTCGATTTTGTCCAACCCGCCTTCATGTATGACGACGTCGCGGTGTTCGTGGCCAAGGGGAAAGAGTTTCCCTTCAAGGACAAGCAGGATCTGATCGGCAAGAAAGGCGTGACGAACAAGGGGGAGAGTTACGGCAACGATTTTGATGCCTTCATGAGAGAAAAGCTCGACGTGACGCGCACAGACGGTATTGGACAAGCCCTTCAGGACCTGGTTGCGGGCAAAGCAGACTACCTGATCGCCGGCTACCATCCCGGCCTGTCAGAGGCAGCGAAGGAAGGTTTGAAAGACAAGGTCGTGCCGCTTGATCAGGCTTTGCTCACAGCCGAGATGTTCGTTGCATTTTCGAAGAAATCGCCATGTCGCTCTCTTGCAGCGGACTTTGGTCAGAGCGTTACAGAACTGACAACAGACGGCAGCTTCGAAAAGATGGTCAAGGATGCCTCGAATGCCTGGGACAAGGCACAAATGAAACAGTAGTGGGTCAAGCCCAGCAGTCACCGCCGCGCGCTTAGGCGAACCACTCCAAGGGCGTCGATCTACGGGACGCTTTTAGCTAGTCGGCTTGACGACGCGGATCGACCGACAGTTACATTCGAGCATGTCCGCTTTTGGCACATAGCTGACGCAAATGCCGCGGGAGAGAATGTCTGCTTTCGGGTGGAAAGCGGTCGTGCCGGCTCGGCCGCCTGATGTCAGCTAATGACGCAAAGCGGACATCACTCAGTGCGACCAGCACGACGACGCTGTAAAGTTTTCTCGCGTGAAGCTTGTTGCCTTCTAGAAAATCCTGCTCAGACGACGCGCTGTGCGGCCCACGCTACGCGCAGCATTGCCTACACTGCGTGCTGCGCGGCCTACGCCCCGAAGGGTGCGGGTTACCGGACGGCGCGTGATCGGGCGCCGAACGTAAGGACCACGTACAGTGCGTGCGCGATACCGAGCCTCCTCGACGAGGGGTGGCTGCTTTACCTCCAGCACCGGCGGCGCAGCATTTGCCTGTGTCGGAGTAAGTCCAGCCGCTAGTAGAGCCGCGACGGCGACCAGTCCGGTTGTGATCTTGAGCATTGTTCCCTCCCTCAAGCCAGGAGCTCTTCTGTACGAACCCTCTTTGTCTGGCGAATGTACCACATGGATGATGTGCGCGAGCAGTTACTGTCCGCCTAGGTCTGCGCGCGGGAAGCCGGGACCAGTCACCGCTTATGGCACCAAGCAGACCTCAATGCGGAGGTCCAAGATGTCTGCTTGCGGGTGTAAAGCGGTCGTTGCCGAGTCGCGTTCCTTTGTCCGCTAATGACCCTAAGCAGACATTCGAAACCTGCATTTTTTACTTTCTGGGCCATAACAGTGTCTCGACTGGCTATTTGCCTCCGAAGGGCGCATAGTCGATGGGCGTCGTTGAGAGTTCGACGATGGCTGCTACAGCTACGCACTAAGCTATTCGCCGCACCTTGTGGTAGCGGCGAGGCAGTTCCTATCTGGCTGTCTAGCTAATCCTACACTCGAGCCGGGTGCGGTAGTTCGTCCTTGTCGCGACGCACATCGACAATTCCATCAAGAGGAACAGCAATGCCTTTTAGTCCGTCCGTCCAGTACTATCGTGCCAACCTCAATTCTGCGTCCTTCGACACTCTTGTTCGCGTGGGTAAGCTAGACCCGAAACAAGCCAAAGCGCTGGTTCAACATCGACCTTACAGAAGTTGGGACGAGATAGAACAAGTTCCCGGCTTTGATCGGCACGTGGCCTATAGTCTCCAAGAGAGCAGCTATCTCGGCCCTTCCGTAAGCAGTAAGTCTTCCGAGGAATCCGGGTGTCACAGCGGTCCAATCCGATAAGGCAGGATCACCACACCAAGTAAGTAAGAATGGTCATCTGAACCTCGGCGAAACCAGTTCGCAAACGTAATCTGATGCGATTTGTGCGATGAGACCATCAGCAGACGGCGGACAACACCGAAGCTCCCGCCGGGGATGGCGCGGTAGCTTCACCTAGAGGTAGGGTCTTGCTTCATGCCTGAGTACCAAGCTCACCGTTGCCAGCAATGCCATCAACCCCTGAAGGAGATTGATAACTTTGGGCAACGCTTGCGAGGGTGTTTCACCTGCAATCTCTGGGCGACGGCTCTAGGGGCAACTTGGATTCGATTGTCCGAGGAGGATTTGCGTTCGTTCTATAAGTTGCGCCATGACCTGGAGCCCGAGTAACGCCCGCGCCATCTCCGCAACGTCCGGCTTACGTATGCTTATGGCACTTGGTGCACATGAATGAGTCGGACCGAACTTTTGACCTTGCCCCAAACCATGCTCAGCAAACTTCACTGGGTCCGCTCGTCCCGCGTAAATACCGAAACGTTGGCAAATTGACCCCCCCGCGGACCTACACGCAACCGGCTCACTGCAAACTTTGTCAGCAACTTTGACGTTCGCAAACGGGCTACTCGCAATTTGCCCCCTGAGTGCCCATATCAGTGTAGGTGGCGGATTTAGTCACTGTATGTGACGCGGGGCGCGCAGACGCCTGCGCAGCCCTTCGCCGACAAAATCAGCGCGAACAATTTCCCTAGACCAGGCCTCGATAGTCGGCCTGCGATATCCGCTCGCGATCCGCGCTACGATTCAAAACAAAGAGGCCAAAAAATGAATGCCAGGCGCCCTATTTTGCATGTTCGGTTTGCAGATCAGCTTGCCAGTATCACTCGCAGCCGCGACGGCGACTCTCTCAACCGGACAGAACCGGTACTGCACGATTCCTCCGTTTCCGAATTCGAGGCCGCGCTGATCAAAGCACGAGACGTTTGGCGAGGTAGGAGGTCGCACATTTCCCGTAACGCCACTCATCGCAACCGTGGAGCGCAGAGTCGATAGAGCGCTCGAAAGGTCGTTGGCCAGCTCAGTGTGTGCACACCACGAAAGGATTTGATGATATGACGTTTGATTACGCCGCGATGGCCGAACTTTATCCAGCCCGGAGCTGCAAGCGCGGTCTTGGGCACATTACCTACAAACGCTTCGAGGTTGCCGCCGAAGCATTGCGCTTCGCCATCGAAGAGCTTCCGTCTCAGTATCTCTTGGGCACCTACCTTGAGGTCGAAGAGAATAGGTTCGATGGTCACCAAATTCGCTTGCTATACGAAAGTGCAAGTTACCCGCTGTCTCGCAAAGATGTCGTTTGACCAAACCCTTTGCGCTAACGGGTCTGTCGGTCGTGAGTCGGCTCTTGCTGACGACCGTTAGGTAGCTAAATACACTCTCGGGGCGACGAAGTTTACTGACCACCCAACCCGGATATGCCATCAGGTCCGCCTCTTGAACGGCCAAGGATCACTTGACTCGCTATTCGTTTAAGAAAGGCGCAGGATGGAGCTATCACTGGCAACGCGACTGCAGCTCCTAGTGGCTGAGCGCGTAACGACTTCCGCCTGAATTGTCTGAGCCGAAAACACCGGTTGAGTACGCCTCTGAGTGTGTTTGTGCGAACCGATATCGCATGGATCCCCGGAATAGGCACTAGTCTCCGCATCGCTCACGACTTTCGCTTCGCATGACTCACGATTCGATCCGTGAGACTGACTGACAGCTCTACTGAAGGGGAACCGATCGGCGCGCAAATGGCGCAACGAAGCGGGCCACTGTGTACGACCACTTCGATCGCGCTAGCCGAACCCAATGAAGAACCACGGCATCATATCCCATACTCCGAGTCGCTGGCCCGGCATTTTCTCGTTCCTCATCACTGGCGCGCTGTTCGCGGCGGTGCTGATCTTGACGCTGAGTCACCTTCGATGAGGCCCGCGAACATGACCATGCGCAGCTGCAGTTATTGTCAGGCCGCAAGGTTAACTGAGACTGGAGGAACGGCATGAATGCCACCGGCAACCCGGTATCTAAGGATAATGGCGTAGTTACTGCCACCGCTGGGAGATCGCTACATCATATCGCAGAGCTACTCGCTAGGCATCGCATTGGCTGCGTTGTCATCGTGGAGAATGAAGACAAAGTTTGCGGCATTGTGTCAGAGCACGATGTTATGAGAGCGGTCGGTAAGGCCGGTCAACAAGCCTTGAGTAGACCTGTCTCTGACTTCATGACCACGGCCGTGGTGACCGCGAACAAAGCCGACACGAACCAACGACTATTGACCGAAATGGCGACTCACCAGTTCCGCCACATGCCTGTTGTGGAGAAGGGTAGACTGGTTGGCATCGTCTCGATTGGAGATCTGGTCAGGGAGCACCTTGAGAATGCTGAAGCTGAATCAGATGCTCTGCGAGAGCACATCAGTTCCGCGTAGCCGGGAGTCTCCGCGGTTCTGATTGATGCTTCTGCGGATGAGAGAGGTTGAGATGATCTATTTGGTTGCGGCCTATGCGCTCAAATACTCTCCGCTCATCATAGTTGCGTTGGTGGCCACTCTCGTTTGGCTCACGAGATAATCCCGGCGTCGCTGACACCAGGACGATGTCGGCGCGCTCCCGATACTGCTGTTGGGGCCATGAGCAGGAGTGGCGATTAGTCGCTCCATTACACTGTTGGCTTTGCGCCACCTCTTGCTCGACTCCCGAAAAGCCAAACCTCTTCCACGCATGGCGTGCGCTTCGCCCACTCTCGAACCCACCGCTGCTGGTGATCGGTTATGTCCAATTGCCAAGCTTACCATGCGCGGGGGGAGTCATAGAGGGACTCCCATGACAGACGACAACGACGCTAAACCACGCCAGATGGCGCACGGGCTTATCAAGGGGTACATCGGGCCGGACCACAAGGTGCGGACATGCAGGCATTCTATTCCGCCCTCGTACAGGCGGCTTAGGAAGGCGCGGTCTACGTCTACATAGCAGTCAAAATCGGACGCTATGGCCCAAGCCTCAATGTCGGCTCTTGGCACTTGGCGGACCTCAAACGCGAGGCTGGGCATGTCGGCTTTCGGGTGTAAAGCGGAAGTCGCCGAGTTGCGTTCTGATGTCGCTTAGTGACCCAAAGCGGACTTACGTTCGGTCGGACGGTTGCTCGAACGCAAGGGGATGGAGCACCCGGGCATGGATCGCCAGACATACGGTCTCAAGTGCTGTATTCAATAACGTGGCCGGCGCGTCTTACGCTGCGCGCCCAACCCCGCGGCAATCCTCAGAGGCCACATCATGCGCATGATGCTCCTGCTCTGCTTCGTCCTGCTGACGTTGAGTGTGTCGTCGGCACAGGATTCGTCGGACCGCATTCCCCAGGTCGAGAATGAATGTGTGGTCCTAGTCCACGGTCTTGGCCGAGGGGACGGGTCGCTTTTTCTGATTGAGCAACTCCTTTCCGCAGCGGGCTACCAAGTGGCAAATCTCGACTATCCCTCCCGCAGTGCGACGATCGAGGAATTGGTCGGCCACCTCGACGACGCGGTCGCCACTTGTAAGAATCGGACCGTGAACTTCGTCACGCATTCTCTCGGCGGTATCCTCGTGCGCGGTTGGATTGGAATGAACGACGGGGCGAACCTCGGGCGCGTCGTCATGCTGGCTCCTCCAAACCAAGGCTCCGAAGTCGTCGACGCAATGTCTGACCTCGCCCTCTACCGGTTCCTGACCGGACCTGCAGGCCAGGAACTTGGCACCGGAAATGAAGGCGTTCCGGCGCAATTAGGCCCGGTCGATTTCGACCTCGGCGTAATCGCCGGAAATCGATCGTTGAACCCAGTTTTCTCCGCCACGATTCCCGGCGCGGACGATGGGGCTGTTTCAGTCGAGAGCACGAAGATCGAAGGCATGGCCGATCACATCATCCTGCCGGCTACCCATACCTTTATGATGAACAATCCGCTGGTTATTGCTCAGGTGATGATCTTCCTTAGAACCGGGCATTTCGATCCCGACTTGACCTATCGCGAATTGGCGCGTCGCTTGACCGCTAAGTGATGCCGAAGTGATCAGGAATCCACAGCAGCACCTTAGGATGGTGCTCTTTGGTTACCACGATCCACTGTGCATGGCCGCTTCGGTCTCGATCTCGGTAGCAAGTTGGTCTGCGTCCGCATCGGCCCAGTTCGAGCACGCGGTTACGGCGGACCATGCCTCGATATAGTCGTCTACCGCGTAGTTGTGACCGCGTCCTGGCGGCACGGCCATGCCAAGCATCATATCGTGAGGCCGGGGATGTCTG
>NZ_JBZMXT010000106.1:0-6080 GCF_058506495.1 Methyloceanibacter sp.
TTGTCTGCCTCTTCTGTTTTGTCTGCCTCTTCTGTTTTGTCTGCCTCTTCTGTTTTGTCTGCTATGTCGCTCAGTGTCTCCAACTCATTCTTCAGCATTCGGTCTATGTCGTCTGCCATGGCTTCTTCCTCCCCTGTTTTTGGCCGACCGTCCCGATGACCGTTCCTAACTAGAAGGGCACTTCCGCCCGTCCTTGGGCCGATAGGGCCGCCACTGGGTTTTTCGGTTAATTAGCCCCACGATTTTTTATGGGCTCCACTGATAAGCAATCAGTGAGTGACGGCAGTTTTCATCGAGTCAAATCAGCGTTTTAGTCCTTAGTCGCAGGGCCAAAATGTCTTTTGGGCAACTGACGGGCAACACCGCGCTGATTTCGACCGCTTCGGCGTCACAAGCTTGACCAATCCCAACCCTAGCGCTCAGGCTCACACAAAGGCGGTAATTGCTGCCCTCTCTTAATCAGAGTTCCCAAGCTTCGAGTCCCTTTGCGCTGACCATCACTCCAACAAATATCAACGGTTAGATTCCGCGACCGCCCTGCGCACGGGACGGAACAGAGGGGCTTCCCATCGCAGTCCTGGGACGCCATAATGAGAGAACGATTGGATTCCTCAAGAGGAGACGTGCGCGATGGCCAAATTGCTGAGTACCCTGCTTTTTGCTGCTGCCATGATGCTTGGGCTGGGCTCTGCCCCATCGATGACTCACGCTTGTCCTATGCAGAGTGCCCAGGCTGAGAACGCCAGTCCAGTTCAATTGGCGATGGAAGAAGGCGAAGAATCTTCCGACAAGGCCGCCTACGACGAAACAGACGGCGACGAAGAAAAGAGCGAATAACACCCTTAGCTGATTATCGAGTTTGCAGGGCGCGTCTGGCTTCGACTGACGCGCCCTTCTTGCTGCCTCGGCCGCACCATCTGAATGGACATAGGGACGGCAGTGAAGCCCATGAGCAATCTCTCGTCACAGTCACGGACATCTTGGAAGACTATCGCCATAGTTGTTGCGCTAGTGCTCGGAGTGGTTCTGATCTGCGCAGCAATCGTCGTGGCGGACTTCGCCGACTTGGCATGGTCGTTTCTCTAGCGAGACTGAGGCCAGCGCCAATTGGCACATGATCACAAGCTGCTACACTCGGCCTTGCGCGGGGGTAAGTTCGGAGGGACTTCCCATGACAGACGACGACAAGGAGCGCGAGACAGCGAAGGGCTTGATACAGGGCTATATCGGGCCGGACCACAAAGTCATCAACATGACGGCGTTCTTCAGAGCGCTGGTGCAAGCGCTTAGAGAAGCGAACCGGCAATGAGCGGTCATCGCAGTTATCACTGGATCGGGGTTCTGCTTGCCGTTAGCGCGTTTGTCGCCGGGACGATCTGGCTCGGCAACAAGTTGTACATCGAATACCCGCAATATCTCACGACGCGCACCCTGTCGGATGCGGATCGAGAGGTGTTGCGCTACGCGGCACACCACGTTTTCATATTCGCCCTGGTTGTACTCACGTTATTCTCCGGCGCGACCTACATCATCGTTCGGACCGTGGGGCTCTTTCATCACGGCCAGCCATCGGGGTCACAGGCTTCGTCCAAGCCCTAGCAACGCCTATTGGGAAATGAGATGAGCAAGCAATTCGAATGGGTGCCGATCGTTGCGATCTGGATCGCGATGGTTGCGTTCTGCTTCTTGATTGCATCGAACAATCCAACGGTGGTTCGCGGTTTGTCATATGATCCAGATGCCGAACTGCAGAGCACGCCACCGCTGAAGCCAAGACCACCCTCAGGGAAGACGAAAAAGTAATCGATCCGCGGGCGTTCAATTGGGCCCTGGCACGAGGCAATGCCGGCAAATGGGGGCTGTACGAGCGTGCGGTCATGGTTCGGTAGGAACAGCGGCGAGATCAAGCGGGTCGCCACAGGCCTTGCGGTGTTTGCAGTGTTGGCGAGCCTGGTGGTCGCCTATTCGACAGCAATCCAAGATGCGGCGACGCGGCACCCCACCTTATTGGTGATCTTGGGCGCAATTACTGTATGCGCGATGACGACGGCCACCTATCTTGACAGGTCGCGCTACGTCTTCTTGATTGCCATCCCGCTTGTTGTGACCTGCGCAGTAGTTTGGGTCCTGCTTACGGTAAAAACACTACGTCATATCGACTTCTATACTTCGACCATTGCGCAATCCGTGAAGCAGGTTCCCGCACGGATCCCAACCCAGCCCTCGGCTTTGTCACCAGAGGGTCGCAAGCAGTTCAACCTTGCCAACAGGCAACTGACGCGGTCGTCGCTGAGACTAAGACATCATCTCGACCGCCACGCATTCTGGACCAGAACGCTGCTTGGTATCGCCATCAGCGCCGTTGCCATTGGCTTTCTGCCCAAGATCTTCAGACGGCGACCGCCGCCCGCCGATTGACGGCTCGTCGCCCCGAAAACACGCGCGGAAGTGCGCATCTGAACCGTCTGACCGAGACAGCGCGCTATGAGCACTCAGGCCTTGCGCCGCCGCGCATCGAAGAAGCTCTTTACAAAGTAGGCCAGAGCAATGGCGGTCGTCGCCATCATCGCCCCCACCCTAAAAATGGCTGCACCATCGTCCCGTTCCAACGCGCCGCGAAGCGGCGTGAACAAACCAATTAGCGCTATAGCCGTCAGTAAAACCGCGATGTGGGCCACGACCTTGTTCTCGTTCTTCACGCCGGGATAGCAGGCCAATAGCAATGTGCCGATAGCGGCTGGGATCAACGCCGTGGTCGAGGGGCTTTCCGAAGACAAGTAGGCCCAAATCGAAAATACCAGGAGTACGATTGCATTGACCAAACTGGCGGTGGGGGCGTTCACGATTTCGCTGTCCTAATGTTCAGATTGGTTGTCATACGCACATAGCTATGTCGCGTGAAGACACCGTCAAGATGCACGCCCAAGATTGAATCCGAGCTGAAATTTGTCGATGGATCGATCCGCGACCGGTGACAGCTCGTTTTTGGAGTGACCATCACGGTTGAGCTCCGACTCCCGTGCAAATGATGGTCCAGAGCCCTGGCCCTCTCCCTGTTCTAGGGCCGGGGCTCGCAGGGGCCACGCACAATGCGTCTACATCGGCCTAGGGATACACTTATGCCGACGGCAGCGCGCAGCGCATGCCGCGATCTGCAATCCTGTGAAATTCGATCAAAGTTGCCGTCTCTTCCGATGGGACAACTGGGGCGCGCGACCCAAGTACTAGTTGCACGCTTTGATGTACTGGGCCAACCACGAAAGGACGCACTATGATTCGCCGCGGTAAGTCACAAGAACGTCGTATCCTCCCGATCCCGCTTCACACCCAGAAGCGGCGGTGAGTCACTTGTTGGAGACGCATCGCGTGAGTCAGGAGCTCGCCGCCGATGTTCACGATCTTCTAAGCCGTCGGTCTCCTCTCGGCGCATCACAGAAGCCTGTGCGCGTTGCATGCAATTAGCGAACCTTGAGCGCGCGCCCTGCGAAAAGCAGCTCAGTCGCGTGCGTTCATTTCTGTAAAGCTGCAGGCTCTCCAGCTCACTGGCTCAGAATACGGCGCATTGCGCCGTCGGCCTGACGTGTTCAATCAATCTATCGAAAGCTGGCATCGCGCCTTGTCTGCTGCCGCAGCAGCCTATTCGAGACCATCGCTGTGACAGCTTGCGCTCAAGTAGCTCAAGTGCCCGAAAAGAAAAGAGCCCCGGCGCGAGGGGAAGACAAACGCCGAGGCTCTTGAAGATCGCGGGGGAAGCTGGGTGGGGGGCGCTGCTTTCCCGCGACACCTCAGTGAGGGAGAGACCTGACGGGAGTACCTCTGAAACCGCCAGGCCCCTGCCCCCAATGCAGGGATAGATCGAGTTTAGCGGATTCGACGCATTCGCCTCATCGGAAGACGCATCCCGTTCTATCGAATTTCACGTCCCAAGCGCATGCGCCGTGCACGATTGCACGTCCCGTTTGATCGAGATTTCCTGGCAGCAACCCGAGCGCAATCGTCAAGAAGTCCGCGGTTTCCAACCGGGCGCTCTCGAGAAGCCTCTATCGTGCTGTCACCCAAGTGGGATTTCGAGATGCGGAAAACTCGACGGTCGCCGGGAGCGCTGCCGAGCCTCCGTCCGAACGCGGCCAAAGCCGCAACTCGAGCGTATTGGCGATAAGCCAAGGTGCTTATCCGAATAGCCCAGCTGTTCAATCGAATTTGACATTGGGCAAGCTGACCAACTCCGGCGGGACGCGGGGTACGCCTAGAAAGGCGCATCCCACCCCAGGCCTGGCCATTTCCTTTCGAGCGGCTCTCAAATCTGCCGCGAATGCGTCACGAAACGGCGATAAGACTCAAGTTCAGCTGCGCGAAAGATACGAGTAAGGCCGAACCCGCCAGTGGGCGCGCGATTCATCCTCTCCAACGCAATCAGGGTCGCCCCAGTATGGCCGACGGCAACTCACTGCTCGACATGCTCCAGAAGAATGTTGCGGTTTGGCTCTTGTCATCGCTGCTCGTCGGAACCGCAGCCCTCGTAATTTGGTGGTTCGCCTCGGATATCGTGGTTGCGATCATCAAGGCCTTTGAGGTCGTGATTTGGCTGTTGGGGCTCATGCTGTGGCCGTTCAGACTTTAGGCCCGGAGGCGTGCGTGATCGACTGCCCAACCACGAGCGGCAGCAGGGCCGCCGGGCACGAATGCGCTGCGTACAGGCAAAAAGGAGGTCGAGCGCCGCCTTGGTTGTCAATGTTGCCGACGCCTCGGTCCAAATGCGACCGACGCCTATTTGAGTTAGCCAGCAGATTTGGCAAGAATCTGCAGAAATCGCCGGGCTGGAGGTTATCTGACCTGTACTAATTTGCGACAAACCGTGGCCAAAACATCACAGCTTTTCGAGACCAAAGTCGATATAGTTTTTGTCAGAATCGACAGACAGAAACGGGGGACCAACCAATGCGTCTGCTTATTGCTACTGCTATCGTTATTTCTGCCACGATCGGCCTCGGCGGCTGCTTCGGTCATCATCAGGAGACCGTTGTTGTTGAGCCTCTGAAGCTTGGCTAAACGACACTAGCGACGGGATAGCGCGAACGCCTATCTCTCGGGCAATTGCCAAAACCCGGCTGGGCTCACCCGGCCGGGTTTTTCTTTGACTGGGGCCTTTTCTCCGGCGCCACTCTTCTCAAACATTGCGGAAATAGCGGCGCAGCGGGCCCTACAGCAACACAGCCGCCCTCGCTGTGCGAGAGCGGCTGTGCTGCCAAAGCTTAACTTGGTTCCGCTCAGAAATGAGCCGAAGAATGGGCTTGAAGCTTACTTACACTTCGTCATGCCCGCCATTGCCATCTTGGCATCGGCTTCCGTCTTATATTCGCCCATCATGGCGAACTTCGCCGTGTCCGTCGGGGCGGTTCGGCTCATGACACACTTCCCAGCGGCCTTATCGAACATGACGTAGAACGGACCCATGCCAAATGCGGGCGAAGCGAAGGCTGCAAGAGCGGTCGCGACAATCAAAGCTTTCTTCATAACGTTCTCTCCTAGTTTTCTGTTGAGGCAGGATTGCCTCGAGGGAGAGCACAGCACCGAACAGTGTTCACTGGGAACTCAACTTGATGACAGCGGGCGGACAAGGGCGCTCAAGCAAAGGTGATCCCGATTTGAGCGGCACATCAAAAGGATATTCCGATTTGCGATCACACCGTGAAAAATCCTCGTTAATCCCACCCAGCTCTGCGAAAAAACGCGTCGAGCTTAGCCCTTATAGTGGCCGGGCATAGGTTGTAATACGCATACATAGACAATTTTAAGTTCTCGATCGGCACTGTCGCTTTTGTCGCGGGCCGGCATTTTACTAAAAGTGGCCGCGTCGCTCGTGCACGAAGTCCGGTTGAGGTAAGACACACCGGTATAGGCCCAGCTGTGACCCATCTGTGCTTGACCACCCGCAACCGCCGCCGCGCTGGGGTCCTGAACCATGAGATACAGCGCCCAAACTAAGCCCTTCATTGTCACCTCCCATGCCCAATGTGGCCGTTTGCTCATAACGCAAAAAGCCCCGTGTCTGCTGGATCCAGCAACACGGGGCTCTTGTT